>JAEDNJ010000148.1 GCA_016302525.1 Phascolarctobacterium sp.
TGCAGGAGGCAGATTATCGCACGGCTGCTAATTTAGTGAAGCGGGCTGGTCGTCAGCTGGCCTTTGCTACCCCGCGTATTGTCAAGGAAGGACAACTGGCTTACTTTGATAAGCTCTTTACACTTTGGGAGGAGCTGGAGCCTGACTATGTCTATATCAGCAACAATGGACTTTGGCCTATGGCGCAAAAGCATGGCCTAAGGGCTGTGGCCGATATGTCTTTAAATATTTTCAATAGCCAAAGTCTGCAATTCTGGCAGGAGGCTGGGGCAGTGCAGGGAAATATTTCTGCGGAGCTAACCATGAATCAGGTGGAGCAATTAGTTAAGGCAAGTAATTTGCCTATCGAATGTATTATTCAGGGCCGTTTGGAAATGATGGTTTCCGAGTATTGCGTAGGCGGCAGCTTCCTAGGCGATTTGCATAAGGGTGCCTGCCAATTCCGCTGTGGTGAAAAGCTGTTCTTAGGCGACCGCAAGGAGGCACAGTTCCCTGTAGTTACTGACCAATACTGCAAGATGCACATTCTCAATGCCCATGATTTGAGCCTTGTTGCCAATGTTCAGGAGCTGCAGGAGATGGGAGTAGCCAGCCTGCGTATTGATGCCCGTAATTACAATGCAGAAAAAACGGCTGAGCTCATTACCCTGTATAAGCAGGTGCTAGGCGGAGCTATGGATGAACCGGAGAATTTGCCAGGCACTACAAGAGGACATTATTTCCGTGGAGTTATGTAGGCTAGGGGAAAGGTTTAGTTTGCTGCGCGGTTCTAATTAGAGACTTTTGCTATATATGCTAAAACATAAGCAAAAAGCGAATAAGGGACCGAGCAGTGTGTGATTATTGTATAGAAGGTGAAAATATGGCTAGATTCGCTATAAGGACACTTGAATTTGATAAGGTAAAGGCTATGCTGGCGGAGAGGGCTGCTACCTCTTTAGGTAAGGCTGCCGTGCTGGTACAGCAAATTGAAAGCGATTTCCAGCGTGTTAATCGTCTGCAGGAGGAAACTGCTGAGGCTAAGCATATTATTGACCAGGCTAAGCGTTTTCCCTTTGGTGGGGCCTACAATATCACTGCCGAGCTGAAACGAGCAGAGCTGGGAGGCATTTTAGAGCCCTTGGAGCTGCAGCGTATTCAGACTACGGCAGCTGCTATTAAGGCTATGAAGATCTTTTTAGCAGAGAGCACAGAGCTTGCTCCGGTGCTAGCTGAGTATGGCGAAAGATTGCAGATTTTTAGCCGCCTAGAAAAGCAAATAGACAGTGCTATTGATGAGCACGGTGAGATTCGTGACAGTGCTTCACCGAAGCTGCACGGGCTTCGCAGTGCTATTCAAATTGCGAAAAATCGGGTAAAGGAGAAGCTGGACAATATTCTCCACGACCCCAACAACCAAAAGTATTTCATGGATAATCTTGTCACTATGCGTGGAGATCGTTATGTTATTCCTATCAAGCAGGAATACAAGATGAATTTTCCAGGTGTAGTGCATGACCAATCCAGTACGGGAGCTACGCTTTTTATTGAGCCCATGGCCGTGCTTAATCTCAATAATGACATTAAGCGTTATATGGTAGAGGAAAAAGAAGAGCTACAGCGTATTTTACGCCAGCTGACTCAAAATGTGGGCAGTGAGGCTCCTGCCTTATTTGCCTCTCTGGATATTTTAACAGAATTGGATGTTATCTGTGCTCGTGCTTATTTGGCAGTTGACCAGCACGCTGTTCGACCAGAGCTTTTAGTAGATGGTCGGATAGATGTTCAGCAGGGACGCCATCCCTTGTTAAATAGGGATACAGTTGTACCTTTAGATGTTCAGCTGGGCGGCGACTTTAATATGCTGCTGATTACTGGCCCGAATACGGGCGGTAAAACTGTTGCCCTAAAGGCTGTGGGTATTTTTGCCCTGATGGCGCAAACGGGTATGTTTATTCCAGCTTTAAGTGCTAAGCTGCCTGTTTTCCGCGCTGTTTATGCTGATATTGGTGACGAGCAAAGCATTGAGCAATCTTTGAGTACCTTCTCGGCGCATATGACTAATTTAATTAGTATACTCAATGAGGTGAAGGCTGGCGACCTGGTGCTGATTGATGAAATCTGTGCTGGTACAGACCCCAATGAGGGCGCTGCCCTGGCTATGTCCATCCTAGAGCATTTGCAGGACAGCAGGGTGCTGACAATGGTTACGACCCATTACAGCGAGCTCAAGACCTTTGCCTATAGTCATACAGGTATGGAAAACGCCAGCGTAGAGTTTGATGTGGAATCTCTGCGCCCCACTTATAGACTTTTGATGGGTGTTCCCGGTAGCAGTAACGCCTTTAATATTAGTCGCAGACTGGGCTTATCTGAGGAGCTTATCAAAAATGCGGGCAATCTTTTGAATGTAGAGCACGTCCACATGGAAAATGTTATTCAGGAGCTGGATACGGAGCGTCGTCGCTACGAAAGCAGTAGCAACGAGATTGAGCAGCTGAAAAGAGAAAGCGAACAGCTGCGCAATGTGCTGGCCTACCAAAAGGCAGAGTTTGAAAAGAAGAAGAACGAAATGCTGCGTAAGGCTAGGGAGGAGGCAGACGAGCTTTATCGCCGCAGCCGTCGTGAGACAGAGGCGGTGCTGAAAGAGCTGCGCAAGATGAAGACAGACCTCGATACCAAAAAGCTGCAAGAGGCGGCAGAGGAAGCACGCAAGAAGCTGAACAAGACCTTTGCCGAGGATACTCCTGTACCAGAGGGAGCTGTTCTAACTGCACAGACAGCCAAGAAGGGCCAAAATATTTTTGTTACCAGTCTGGGCAAGGACGGTGTAGTGCTTGAGGTGAAGGGCAATGATGTGGTTGTCCAGTGTGGTATTCTGAAAATGACGGTACCGATGAAAAAGTGTATTCTTACCAAGGCTCAGCCTGTGTCTATACAGCCTGAAACAAGCAAGAAGCGCAAGGGCTTTACCAAGAATGCGGCTGCTAATTATGCTCACCAAATGTTTGTCTCCAAGTCTGGCAGTGCCAAGCAGGAGATTGATGTACGCGGCATGACCATGGACGAGGCTATTCCCGTGGTAGATAAGGCGATAGATGATGCTCTTATCGCTGGTATTCATAAGCTGCGCATTATTCATGGCAAGGGTACAGGTGCTCTGCGCGCTGGTTTAACTGCCTATCTGGAGGCTAACCGCTTTGTGCGTAATCTGGAAACTGCGGCTTTGGAGGCTGGCGGTAGCGGTGCGACTGTGATTGATCTTTAATTTTCTCTGTTTCCAAAGCAGAATGGAGCGGAACAATGTTTAAATGTGATTGCTGTGGCCTTTGTTGCAGACATGTGGATTTGAATCCAATGTATGTAAATTTTCACTCTGGTGACGGGGTCTGTATGTATTTAGACCAGGAAACCAATAAATGTACTATTTATGCAGAAAGACCCTTGCTGTGCAATGTTGATGCTGTATATGACTTTCTTTATAGCGAGAAGATGAGCCGCGAGGAATTTTATGAGCTAAACTATGCTCAGTGTAAGAAATTAAAGGAAGGAAGATTTTCTCCTGAGGATTAGTTTGGAATTATTTATTGCCAACATGACAATAATATAGTACAATATGCATAGGGAAATATTGTTTTCACAATATACTAGTTTGCGAGGTAAAGAAAATGTCTGAACAACAAATTTTTGAGAAAATTAAAGAGCTAATCGTTAAGCAAATGTCTTTGAAAAATGTGAATATCCTTATGGATACTCGCCTAGTTAAGGATTTAGGTGCCGATTCTGTGGATTTAGTGGGCTCTGTAATGACTATCGAGGATGTCTTTGGTATTAGTATTCCCGATGACGAGCTTGAAGGAATCGAAACCGTGGGTGATGTTGTGAAGGTTGTTGCCACAAATTTATAATACTTCTAATTGCTATAGACCTGCTTTGTCAGGTCTATTTTTATTTTCTATCACTGCCATAATGTTCAGATGATAATCATCAAAGCATTGGCCATAGCGGCCCGCCGTCCAGTGCAGATACACACTGGTGA
>JAEDNJ010000149.1 GCA_016302525.1 Phascolarctobacterium sp.
AAAACAAACACCTGCAGCAGCCGCCGCACGGAGAGTATCCCCATGGCCCTCCTCCCTGCCATCAAGGAGCAGATAAAAACAGTGAAGCTCAAATCTTTTCAGGACCGGGAATGGCAGCACAACGATTTACTGTTCCCTGGCGAGCACGGCGCCCCCTACAACCCAGACTACATAACCAAGCTGATACGCGATTATGGCCACAAGGCAAATATGCCAGAGGGCTTCTGCCTCAACAGCCTGCGCCACACCAGCGCCAGCCTCCTGCTCCAGCACGGAGTCAGCTACAAGGTCGTTCAGGAGCGCCTCGGCCACAGCACCCCCATGCTCACCCTTGGGACCTACAGCCATGTAATGCCGGGACAGGATGCAGCCGCCGCAGAACTCCTGTCGGACATAATCTAGCAAAGCACACAAAAAGCCCTGCACAATACCGTGCAGGGCCTTATTTTTTACAGAATATTTATGCACTTAATTAGCCGAAAAGTGCATATTTATACATTTTGTGGACATAAGCAAAAACACAAATTTTTTCGCGCGCGGTCAAATCGCGGTCAAACCTCGCTAGTTTTTTTGCGGTCAGGATTTTCTACACCCAGCAAACCCGCATAAAATGGCGGAAAGGGTGGGATTCGAACCCACGGAGGCTTTAACACCTCGCTAGTTTTCAAGACTAGAGCCTTAAACCGCTCGGCCACCTTTCCATTTTTAGAGACTAGATAATTTTACACTATCCACATTGTTTTGTCAAGAGGTTAGGCAAGAGCCTTATCTGTAGCTGCCAGCACCCTTTCCTCTGCCGCCAGAGCCTCAGTCTGCAAGGCAGCAATTTCCTCTAGCATGGCCGCATTAAAGGCTTCGTCCTTCGTCAGCTTTAAGTTGATATAAACATTGTAGAAGGCACAGCGCAGAGCCGCACGCGCCAGCAGGGCACTGCAGGTGGCATCTGTAATCACATTCGGGTTGCCAATTACTGCCAATCTATCTGCAAGGCCCAGCACCCTAGCAGCTGCACGGGCAATGTTCATGGGCACAGTTGCAGCCTGCTTAGCCGCATTATGAATAGCCTCTAGGCGTGCTTGCTTTTCTGTCTCCGTAGCCTTGGGCAGCTTGTAGCAGGCCATAAAGCTGCCAAAGACAGCCGCATCCTGCTCCACGAGGTCCAGGAGCTCAGCACGCAGGGAATCAGCCTCTTGACAAAGAGCCTTTAGCTCTGCCTCTACAGCCACAAATTTTTCTTTACCAACAGTCAAATTAGCTACCATCGAGGACAGGGCACCAGCAATAGCCCCAGCCATAGCTGCAGCACCACCACCGCCCGGCGTAGGCGCCTCGGAGGCCAGCCTTGCTAAAAATTCTTCGCAGGTTACTTCATATAGCTTACTCATTTTCTTTCTCCTTTACCTATAAAAATGGCTATGTCAGCATGGGGCTAACATAGCCAAAACAATTAACACTTTTCTAGCCAACGCCTCACCTGTACGACAGCGGCATAGGCATCAAGCTCTTCGCTCGGAACCAGCAAACCAAGGGGGACTAGCCTACGCCAGCCCTTAGGTGGATTTTCCTCCCAGTACAGCCGGCGAGCAGCCTCTGTGCTATAAGCTTCCTCCACGAAATGCACCGGCAGCTCAGGAAGCAGCTGCTTTATTTCCTGGGCAATATTTTGGCTGTGCGTGCCATTACCTATGATAACAGCCTTAAGGGCAGTGTCCTTACAAAAATCCCGCAGCTCTTTAGCTAAGCTTGCCGTTCTCGCTATGCAAAGACGCAGGATTTTTCCCTCAGCGTTCACCAAGGCCAGCCCTGTTTTGCTTCTGCCAGGGTCAACGCCTAAATACAGGGTCATAATCTCAGCTTTCGTCATAGCTCCGCTCCACCGGTTTTTCCTGCTTAATCTGAATTCCTACCCAGACAGGACCAGCCGTAGTAATGTCACCTCTAGCATAGGCAGTCACTTTATAGCGGCCAGTGCAGGCCTTCATTTGATTGGTTGCCTGTACGATGGTTTCTGCATCAACCTTGCCCACCTTGCCACTTACCGGATCAGGCATTACGCCTGCCGCTACAGAAGCATGGTTAACATTAGTCAAAAATTCCATGATAGCCTGATCAGGGGTCATCTTCATGGTAGTAGCATCATAGTTAGCGCTAAAGACCTCTGCTCCCTTGGGATAGATGAGCTTGTTTTCTACCATCTCCAGCTCGCATAAAACCAGCTCACCAACCATAATGTTGGCGATGGTGCGCAAGCGGCACAGATAATCCTTATTATTCTTGTTCAGGACATTCAAGGTATCATCCAAATATTCCTTGGATATCCAAATAACCTGAATCGGCTTCTCCGGCATTAAATCGCCTAAGCGCTGTAGAGCTGCATGATTAGCATTTTCCAGCATCCAGCCTATCTGCTCTTTATTCTTGGCAGAACCCATGCCACCCTTAAGTACAGTAGCATAAACAACCTCGCCAGCGCGATAGAAAACCTTGCCCTCACGCAAATTAATAATGCCCTTATGCAGACTTTCCGTAATCTTTTCCAGCTTGCTGATATCATTGGTCAGCTGCTGCTTAGCCTGAGAGAGAGACTCAACCTCAGCCTGAGCAGCGTTGTATTTTTCATTAACGCCAGCCAGCTCGCTTTCCATGCGTTCCTTAGCTTCTAAGGAGGCCTTGATTTGCTCGTCTAGGGCCGCAATCTTAGCATTTTTCTCTGCCACATTGCCTCTTGCTACGGTCAAAGCCATGGAGGCCTGCTCCTTCTCTGCATTGAGAGCCTTGAGCTCCTTTTGAATCTTATCCATACCAAACAGAGCTGTACGGGCACTTTCAGAGGAAATAGTTACCACAGTGATAGAAACAAGCGCAATCAGCATACCGCTCAGAACGGTCAGGAGAATTGACGTATGCTTAGGTCGGAGACCAAAGATTGTCATTTTCTTTTTGCCAATTTTTGTGCCCATCTTATCGGCGATATAGGCGATAATGCCGCCCACAAGGGCCATAATAATCATTAGGCGAATTCCAACCAAGGTCTCACCTCCTTACATTTGTATTTCTATAAGCTAGCTAAGGCTAGACATTCTTTTGGCGCATCAGGTACATACCAACAAACGCAGAAAGAATGTTGGGAATCGTACAAGCTAACAGCGGATTGATAACTCCGCCCTTGCCAAGGCCAGTGGTCATAGTCATAACCGCATAGTAAATGAAGATGACGATGATACTAATACCCAGGCCGATAGAAGAGCTTGTTCTTTGCTTTTGCGTACCCAGGCAGGCACCAATAACAGCAAAGAACAGGCTTGCCAAGGGAATATTAATACGCATATAAATTTCGCACCATTGGCGAGCAGCAGACAGCTTTTGCTTTTCCAGAACACGGATATTTTCCTTCAGCTCGGCAATCGTCATTTCCTCAGGATCCTTTTGCTGCCAGGAAATTTGGCGCGGATGTAAGTCTAAAGGAATATATTGCTCGGTAAAGGAGGCAGAGCTTTGTACGCCCTCCTCAGAATCAATTTGGAAGATTTTACCATCACGGATACGCCAGGCACCATTTTCCCAAAGACCAGTTTTAGCAGTCTGAATACGGCTAATCTTGCCATTTTCAAATTCTTCGATGGTAATGCCCTGCATGAGGCCTTTTTTCTCATCAAAGCTATTGGCATAGGTAATGCTTTGGCGACTGCCGTTAAAGGTTTTAATGATGATGTGCTCTTGTGTAGTCGGCTTGACATTATGCCTAATTTCTACATTCAGAATGTAGGCAGCTCTGGCCTTACACTGGGGCACAACCTTCTCGGCCCACACTAAAGAGAACATACTTACAAAGAAGCCTACCACAACAACCGGCGCAACAATGCGATAGAAGCTGATACCGCCAGACTTCATCGCCACAATCTCACTGCTACCAGAAAGCTTGCCAAAGGCCATCAGCGCAGCCAGCAGCATGGACATGGGGAAGGTATAGTTAATTACCTCCGGCAGATTAT
>JAEDNJ010000150.1 GCA_016302525.1 Phascolarctobacterium sp.
TACCACACTTAGAAACGCTTTGCATAGTTTTTCTTGCAAAATCTTCGTATTTCGCAGTTTAAGTCAGCATTAGCTCTACCTTGATAATCCTGCCCAGAATTTTTACGCCATTATTATTGTCTACAGAAAAGAATACTGGCGGTCTCTCCTGACCGGGATAGGTTAGGATAAAGCTCTCCTGATTAATGTCCTGGATATAAATGCGGCAGACAGTCACATCCTTGCCCTGTACTCCTGCTACTACATACAATGTATCGCTCGCTGTTCTGGTGTATAAGGTGATTCTGCCATAATAAAAACTCCTAAAGTAGACTTTTTATCTTTAAAGTGTCTACTTTAGGAGTAGCAAAGCCTTGCTTTAGGCTCTTTTGTTTTACTTAGCTATTGCAGCTAATGTTCTTATTCTTTGCTGTATTTAGCAATGCCAACATTGTAGAAGTCGTTGCCCTCGCTGTCAATGCACACGATAGCAGGGAAATCTACGACAGTATAGCGGCGGATTGCTTCGGGTCCCAGGTCCTCAAAAGCAATCATTTTCTCTTCTTTAACAGATTGGGCAATAACTGCAGCAGCACCGCCAACAGCTACAAAGTAAACGCTGCCGGTTTTAACGCAGGCATCAATAACCTCTTTACTGCGCAGACCCTTGCCAATCATGCCGCGCAGACCATGCTCCAGCATAGTGGGGGTGTATTTATCCATACGACCGCTAGTGGTAGGACCAACAGAGCCCACTACCTCGCCCGGTTTAGCAGGGCTAGGACCAGCGTAATAAATAATGTTATTGGTTAAATCTAAAGGCAGAGCCTCACCACGGCCAATAGCCTCATACATACGCTTATGAGCAGCATCACGAGCAGTGTAAATATAGCCGCTAATGCGTACAACATCACCAGCATGGAGGTCTTTAATAGTTTCAGCGCTCAGGGGAGCCTTGATATATTTAACTTCGCTCATAATTTCCTCCTTAAATCTCTGCTTCAGCACGGCGAGCCTGATGGCAGTTCAGATTTACTGCGCAGGGAAGGCCGCCAATATGGGTATGGGTAAATTCAACATTAACAGCAATAGCAGTGGTGGAGCCGCCTAAGCCAGCAGGACCAACGCCAGTTTTGTTAACTAATTCCAGCAGCTCCTCTTCGAGCTTGGCATAGCGAGGATCAGCGTTATGCTCGCCGCAGGGACGAGTTAAAGAATATTTTGCCAAAATAGCAGCCTGCTCCATGTTGCCGCCAATGCCTACGCCAACAGTAACGGGTGGACAGGGGTTCGGACCAGCTGCACGCACGGTATCAACAACAAACTTCTTGATGCCTTCAACGCCATCAGCAGGCTTGAGCATCTTTACAGCGCCCATGTTTTCACTGCCACAGCCCTTGGGGCTCACAACTAAGCGTACCTTTTCGCCTGGTACAATCTTGGTGTGAATAATAGCAGGAGTATTATCGCCAGAGTTTTTACGGTCAAAAACCGGGTCGCCAACAGAGGATTTACGCAGGTATCCTTCTACATAACCCTTAGAAACGCCAGCGTGCACAGCCTCGTATAAGTCACCGCCTACAAAGTGTACATCCTGACCAATTTCCATGAAAACAACGGTTAAGCCGGTATCCTGACACAGGGGTACATCCTTCTTTTGTGCCAGCTCAAAGTTTTCAATCAGGGTGTTTAAAATCTCACGACCTAAAGGAGATTCTTCCGTTTGAGCAGCAGCTCTGATTTTCTCCTTAACCTGCTCCGGCAGATAGTAGCAGGACTCCTTGCACAGTCTTGCCAGTGTCTCTGTTACTTGCTGAACATTAATTTCTCTCATATTCTTACCTCCGAATTAAAAATAAAAGGCTTGGTTGAATACATCAATAGCTCCCGTAGTAAAACTGCAGGAGCTATTGTAAGACACAATTTTATTTTACCACTAGCTTTATTTTACAATAATCTAGCAAGCTTGTAAAGCAATATAAAATTTAACGGCTTATACCCTTCGCCCTAGCAAAGCAGCCAGGCTCTTAGCGGGCAATGCGTTTAGCAGTGTTGTCATAAACAACCTGCGGATCAACAATCTTGCGAGCCAGACCTTGCTCAATAGCAACCTTTGCCACAGCAGCAGCTACGGTAGGAGCAACACGTTGGTCAAAAGCAGAAGGAATTACATAATCCTCACGCAGCTCTTCTTCAGGAATCAGGTTAGCCAGTGCATAAGCAGCTGCAACCTTCATTTCTTCGGTAATCTTGCGCGCACGCACATCCAGAGCACCACGGAAAATGCCGGGGAAAACAATGACATTGTTAACCTGGTTCGGGCTATCGCTGCGACCAGTGCCAACTACAGTAGCGCCAGCTTCCTTACCAGCTGCATAGGTGGTTTCAGGAACAGGGTTCGCCATAGCAAAAACGATGTTCTTTTCAGCCATGGATTGGATAATCTCCTTAGTGAACACGCCAGGAGCAGATACACCAATGAGTACATCAGCACCCTTAACTACATCTGCCAGAGTACCCTTGTTCTTTTGCGGATTGGTTTTCTTAGACAGTTCTCTTTGGATGCGGTCCAGAGTAACGCCTTGTTCTTCTTCAATGCCATCATAGAGAGCGCCCCAACGGTCAACCATGGTAACATCAGTGGCACCCATATTAACCAACAGGCGACCAATAGCAGAGCCAGCAGCACCGCAGCCATTAACAACAATCTTAACAGTGTGGATGTCCTTCTTGATGTAGCGCAGACCACCTAAAACACCAGACAGACAAGCAATAGCAGTACCGTGTTGGTCATCATGGAAAACAGGAATCTCGCAGGTTTCCTTTAAAGCGTCCTCAATATCGTAGCACTTAGGAGAAGAAATATCCTCAAGGTTAATACCGGCATAGTTCTTTTGCAGCAGCATAACAGTTTTCTTAAATTCCTCGGGGTCCTTAGTATCTAAGCAAACAGAAATAGCATCAACATCACCAAACGCCTTAAACAGAGCAGCCTTGCCCTCCATTACAGGAATAGCAGCAGCAGCGCCGATAGGACCTAAACCCAGTACACGAGTACCGTCGGAAATAACTGCTACGGTATTGCCACGGCAGGTATAGTCAAAGGATAAGTCCTCGTTCTCTTTAATGTCCTTACAGGGCTCAGCTACGCCAGGGGTATAGGCTAAAGCCAAATCCATGTTATTTTTCAGGGGAACCTTTAAAGCGATTTCAATCTTACCATTATTGTCCAAATGTAGTTTTAATGCGTCGTCACGTAATGTCATGCCTTTTTCCTCCATATAAGCCTAATTAGTATATACTATAAAAGTTCAGTATATACTGTTATTATAATATATGTTTAACACTATTGCAAGCCTAAAATAGCTTTTAGGAGGAAAAATTAAGCAATATTTTAATATCTGCCAAAAATACCTGCGTATTTTTGCTCTCTAACCGGCAGCTCTAGGAATTCCACCTGCGGTTTTTCGCCCTCCTTGAGGGTGAGCACGGCAAAGCTGGGCTTAGAGCCCCCTCTTGGTCTCGTGGGGCTGCCCGGATTAATGAGCAGCTTATCACCATAGTATTGACACATAGGCACATGAGTGTGACCATAAATTACAATATCGACCTCTAGCTGCTTCGCCCACCAGACAAGCTCTTGAATATGTGTATGGCCCATATAACGATGTCCATGCGTAAGCCACAGCTTGAAGCCCTCTACGACAAAGATTTCGTCAATATTAGCCTCTTTACTATTATAGTCACAGTTGCCCAGCACGCGCACCACCGGCAGACCTGTCTGGCTTTCCAGGAAGGCTGCATCCTCAGCATGGTCACCCGTATGCAGCCATTGCTCTACAGGAGGCGCCAGCTGCACAATTTTGCGGATACAGGCTACATCTCCGTGCGTGTCTCCTGTAAGACCCAGCTTCATTTCTTTTTGCCCCACAGAGCCACCAGCTTGCGAATAGCCTTGCCGCGATGGCTGATTCTGTTTTTCTCCTGCATGGTAGCCTCACCCATGCCCTT
>JAEDNJ010000151.1 GCA_016302525.1 Phascolarctobacterium sp.
CATTGTCAATGACTTACTCAACTTTTCTTTAAGAATTGTTAACTCCATCTTTTTCCTTTCCTTATTCACAGTAAAATTTAATCTATTTTAATAACCCTCTCTTTACTATAACAGCTTTTTTCTTCATTGCGAGCTATCAGCCTTAATAAGCAATACTTGTATCTACAATATAAATTGGCTTTTTTTACACACCTAGAACAGACTGCTATACCACTGCAACACATCCTCCCCATAATAGAGCATGATGAGCCCGCTTAAGCACATATAAGGGCCAAAGGGTATAGCCTCCTTGCCCTGCTTTCGCTTAAGCATTAACAATAGCCCACCTACGATAAGACCTAGCCAGAGTGACAGCACAAGACTTAGCAGGCCCTTTTGCCAGCCTAGCCACGCCCCCAGCACAAAGGCCAGCTTAACATCACCCTGGCCTACTCCCTCAGGGCAAAGAAAATATAGTGCTAAAAACACTGCGCCCACAAGCACGGCACCAACTATAGCCCAGCTAATATCTGCTAACAAATAATTGTAGCAAAGCCCTGCCAAGAGCATTACAAGAGAAACCTCATCATACAACAGCATTTCCTTAAAATCTGTGTAAGAATGTAAAGCACAGCCTATAAAGAATATACCCTCCAATAAAAGCGGCATAATCGTCATTTCTCCTAACTCCTTTCCTATATACAATATTGTTTAATCCCCTTAAACCTGCAAAAAAAACACTGCTAGTTCATAAGCATATGCCTTGAACTAGCAGCATTATGTACAACCCTAAAAACTGTCTAGGGAACCCCAAATTCCATTTTAACTTGTGCTTTAGCTTTATTATACTTTAATCTTCTGAAAATTGCAAGTGATTTTTTATTTCTTTTTTATAAAGCTTCCTTGAAAATTGAACCGCCAATAAATTCCTTAATAATCGAGTTATTAGGAATTACATCCTCTTCAATAGAGCATACATGGCTTAAGAGCGCCAGCAAACGCTGTGCCGTGGTATAAGCAAGACCATTCTCTGGCTTCACCTTGAGCAGCAAAGGCTCCGCATATTTTTTCAAAACAGCCAGCTCATAAATTAAGGTGCTATTGAAAACTACATCTGCATCACCTTGGAAGGGGAAAATATATTTATTTTCGCCCTCACGCACATCATCCCATTTTGAAAGAGTATCAACCGCCGTTTTAGCGCGGAATTGATTGTCGCGCACCATACGGCGCAGCAAACGGACATTAGTAGTATTGATACGCGAATGCTCGTCCAGGCTGATGGGTGTCAGAGCGCTGACATAAATCTTTAGCTTCTTCTCAGCAGGAATAGAAGCAGTCAGCTTTTCATTTAAACCATGGATACCCTCGACAATCAGGACGGAGTTCTCGCCCATTTTGATTCTGTTGCCGCGATATTCTCTCAGACCAGTCTTAAAATTGTACTTAGGAATTTCTACCTCTTCCCCGTTGAGCAGCTTATTCAAATGCTCATTGAAGGCAGCTATATCGATAGCCTCTAGGCATTCATAGTCATAGGAGCCATCCTCCTTAAGGGGAGTGTCTGCACGGTTCACATAATAGTCATCCATAGAAATAGGCAGAGGATGTAGTCCATCAACCGCCAGCTGAATACTCAGCCTTTGTGCAGTAGAGGTCTTGCCAGAGCTGGAAGGTCCAGCAATCAGAATCAGCTTAAGCTTGTTTTTCCTTTGCGCAACCATATCAGCAATAGCTGCCAATTTACGCTCCTGCCATGCTTCGCAAACCTGAATCATGCGGTTGGCCTTGCCTGCCTCATGCAGCTTGTTAAGCTTAGCAAGAGTGCTGCAGCCAATTAAACTGCACCATTCCTCAGCAGTTTCAAAGGCACTTTGCAAAAGTGGCTGGTCAACAAAGGGAGTCAGCTCCTTGTATTTGCCCACATCAGGATAATTAAGCACTATACCCTTGCCATAGGGGATGAGCTCAAAAAGGGGCACATAGCTAGCATTAGGACACATACTGCCAAACATATAGCAATCTCTGCCAATAAAGTTATATAAGGGAATCTCCTGGGATGGAGGCAGCATTTTCAGCATAGCCAGGCCATCCTCCATATCATTTTGGCGAGCGACCTGCATAGCCTCCTCATAGGAAACATAGTGCAGCTTGATAGGCTCCTTAGCATCCACATAGCTGTGCATGGTTTCTTCAACCTTTTGCCATTCCCTATAGTTTAAAGGCTGTTTACTGTTATCAGCAATGTAGAGAGCGCTGCCTAGCGTACCGCGAACCTCTAGCTTTGTACCTGGAAAAAGCTTTTCTGCTGTAGCAACCAGCATACATATCAAGGTACGCAGATAAATACGCATACCTTCCTCTGTATTCATTTCAATAAAGCCAACCCTGCCACCCTTATGCAAGGGTGCCTGTAAATCCATAGGCATACCGTCGAGAGTAGCCTCCACAATCGGGGACTTTATATTAAGAGCCAGCTTAGCAATAGTCAAAAGATTGCTGCCCAGAGGCAGCTGCAGCTCAGAGTTATCGGGGAGAGTAAATTTTAACATTTAGATGCTCCTTTCAAAATATCTATTTCCATCCATTGTAGCATACTTTGCCAACTTTTCCAATAGAAAAAGGTATAAGCAGCCGCAACAGTTTCCTAGGCTAATTGGCAGAGTAAACATAGCTATATTTCAACACAGCTGAATCAGCTTCAAGCACAAAACTTGTGGTTTTTTTATTTCTTGCATATTTCTTCCTGCTAATATCAAATAATAATAACATAATAGGAGCAGGAATTACCACATATGTAGCGAACTAAGCATATATAACAAAAATATTTTGAGGTGATTTTTAATGTCCCAAACGAGTAAAGCAACTACACGTATTCAATATATAGATGGTCTCAAGCTCATTATGTGCTATATGATTATGCTCATCCATTTTACTATTGCCTATTTCCCTGTGGGCTATATTGGCTATGGCAGTCCCTACCAGCCAGCGGAGCGTGTGCAAGCCTTTGTAAGCGGACTTCCCTATTCCATCTATACCAATTCAGCCTTTCCCCTCCATGTTTTCTTCACCCTCGTAGCTTTACTCCCTACCATAGCTTTTTATAAATCCAAGAACCCCTCTGCTTCCCTGCAAAGACAAGCCATCAAGAGATATTTTCGCTTCCTAATTCCAGTAGCAGCAGCCATTATTGGAACATCCCTGCTGCACTCCTGGGGACTGCTAGACTTCCAGAGCTTAGCGAAGTTAAATAATTCTCCTTGGTGCTTAGCAATCGAGCCCGCATCAACCTCCATCCCTAGCCTACTATATAGCGCCTTCATCAAATGCTATTTGGAAAACTGCGGTGACTTTCTCACTGTTATATGGTGTATGTATATCATCTTTTTAGGCTCCATGCTGACACTGGCATTTTTGTCACTTTTTGGCAGCAGCTCCTTCCGTAAATGGCTCTATCTGGCCAGCATTCCCCTCCTGCTTGCCTATCCTACATATGCTGCCTTTATTGTAGGCATTGCATGTGGCGATTTTTATGTGCATTGCTTGGAGAATATTTCCCTTAGCAGCTGCCAGCAAGCTCTCATCTTTGGGCTTTTGCTAGTGCTGAGCGTAATTTTAGGCTATCTGCCCGATTTTCTTCTTCCAAGCCCTGTAACACCCTTTTATTTATATGCGCTGAGTTCAGGAATGTTTATTATAGCGCTAATGCTCAACCCCTGCTTACAGCGTTTTTTATCTGCTCCCTTTTTGGTACACCATGCACAATATTCCTTTTCCGTACTTTTGGTGCACATTTGGGTGTTGAGCGGCTGCAGCCAAAGTATCTATCTACAGCTAAAGCATTTTACAAACAACCATCTCGTAAGCTATATACTCTGTTTCATAATTTGCCTTTTCATCACGCATTTGCTGGCCATAGTCTATCATCAGCTTTTTGAAAAGCCCTCCCAGTCCTTGGCCGATTATATTTACAAACGTTTTGCATAAT
>JAEDNJ010000009.1 GCA_016302525.1 Phascolarctobacterium sp.
AAGCTTATTTTACTAGCTCCTATCCCAGATGTATTGAAGCATCTGGGATTTTATTTTATCTCCTTTTAGCCTCTAAAATATAAATACTAAGAAAAAATAATATATTATGCAGGAAATAGCTTGCAAAAGTAACCTAGCATATGATATACTAAGCAAACCTTAAATTAGTTAGTTTAGAACTGGTTTAAACTATTTATAGAATTTAGAATTAGTGTTCTTGGTAATATTATGTGGTGCATTAATTATATGAGCTTGCTATGGGCTTTGCCTAATTCTATTGTAGTTGCTTTGTATTATTGAGAGGAGAAATTTGGAGAGTATGAAAAAGACTATGAAGTCGATGAAGATAACTGTTTTAACAGCTACCCTAGCTTTAGGTGTAAGCGCTAGCGCTGCGGCCAGCAATCCCTTTACTGAAGTGCCCGCAGGACATTGGGCCTACGATAGTGTTTCTAAGCTAGTCGCAAGTGGCGTTGTGGAGGGCTACGGTGATGGTGTTTTTTGCGGAGATAAGCTCCTAACGCGTTACGAAATGGCGCAAATCGTAGCTAAGGCTATGGCAAAGGGTGCCAATGTTGACAAGCTGGAAGGAGAATTTGCAGCTGAGCTGGATAGCCTGGGTGTGCGTGTGGCAAAGCTAGAGAAGACGAGCGACAGGGTCCGGTTTTGGGGCCAGCTGCGCGGGCATTATGATAGTCATCACAGGAGCGGCAGCAAAAAGGTGAGCACAGATACCTCTAGCGCTCGTACCCGTATTTGGCTAGAGGGTCAAATCAATGAAAACTGGGTTTACCAAAGCATGATTCAAAATGAGCAAATTTTTGATGACGGCAAGGGCAATGAAGAGATAAAATATATGCGCTCCTTCGTCAAAGGTCGCCTGGGTGGGATGACTGTAGTAGCTGGCCGTTGGGGTGAGGATATTTCCCCGATGGTTATTGATACTCATATGGAGGGCGTGAAGCTGAGCTATGGTACATCCAAATGGAATGGCGTAGCCATGTTTACTAAGGCAGCAGGTCCTCACAGTACCCTGACAGGCAGTGACCGACTCAATATCTTTGGTGTGGCTGCTAATTGGGGTAAGGGCTATGGCTTTGTGAACTACTATAACGCTACGAATGCGCCCATTATCTGTAAAGAAAATCCTGATGATAACTGGTATGATAAAGAAAATTCTATTGGCGGCGATAAGGATATTCTGAATGTTGGTGTAGGCGTTAAGCCTTGGAAGAATGTGCTGCTCTTTGGTGAATATATGCGTGGTATGCGCGATTTAGATAACCGCGTAGGTCGCAATGGCTACGTAGCCCGTATTCAATATCGAGATATCAAGGCTAGTGATCCGGGCAGCTTCCTCTTAGTGGCAAACTACTATCATCAGCCGGTTAACGGCTTCTTAATGCCCACCATCAGCGCCAATAAATGGCTCTTTGAGGGTGGCTATAAGGGCTATAACCTAGGTGCAAAATACATCGTGGCGAAGAATATTCAGGCACAGGTTGATTATTTTGATACTAAATCCATGGTTGGCGACAATCGCGATAAGGTGCTCGTAACCGAGGTGTACTTCTATTTCTGAAAGCTGTTTTTAAAAGTGAAGGATGGGGAATAGATAATATTAAATAATTTTCTTAAATTGTTTTCTCCAAAAAGAGCTTGCATAGGCAGGCTCTTTTTTCTTTAGGGGATGTATTCTTTTCTTTGCGTGCTAGACAAAAGCTCATTTTAGGGCTATAATTTAAAATAGGTGTATTAGAATTTAGATGAGGGATATGGAATTGTCTTGGCAGAAGTTGCTGAACAGTCTATAGATTTTTTGGCTTATAAAAATTTTTAGAGGAAAGAAGGTCAAGAGATGGCAGGGACAAGTGTAGCTTATAAGTGTCTAAACTGTGGTGGTCCGCTTACCTTTCAGCCAGGCAAGCCCACAGTAACCTGTGAGTATTGCGATACGGAGTTTGAGGTTGCCACCCTAGAGAAAATGTATGCGAAGCAGGAGGAGCTGGCTGCCAAGGCGCAGGAGGCCAAGGAAGCCAAGTGGAAGACGGACGAGGCTGGTACGGAGTGGAGTGTGGACGAGGCCCAGCTGATGAAGGCCTTTACCTGTTCTGCCTGTGGTGCAGAAATTGTTTGTGATGAAAACACGATGGCAACTGAATGTGTTTATTGCGGCAATCCGACTATGCTGCCACACCGCTTTGAGGGAATGTTAAAGCCAGACCTGATTATTCCCTTTAAAAAGACCAAGGAAGAGGCTGTAGCCGCTCTAAAGCAGTTCTACGAGGGCAAAAAGCTCTTGCCCGATGCCTTTACGGCTAATAACCGTATCGAAGCTATTCAGGGTATGTATGTGCCTTTTTGGCTTTTTGATTCTAGTGCTGGCGGCAGGGGTGTTTATAACACTACCAGCAGCTTAGTCTTTGATGACGGGGATGAGGTTGTTACGCAAACAAGCCATTTTCAATGTGTGCGTGCCGGTGAGGCCGAGTTTGAGATGATTCCTGTGGATGGCTCTACGAAGATGGATGATCAATTCATGGAGAGCATAGAGCCCTTTGATTATAGTGAGCTGGTGCCCTTTTCTACGGCTTATCTGGCTAGCTATCTGGCAGATAAGTATGATGTGGATGCTGAGGCCAGCGTGCCCCGTGCTAACGCTCGTATAGACAACAGTATCGCTGCTGAGCTAGAAAAGACTGTAGGCCCTCAATATAACACCTGCATTACTGAAAGCTGTGATTGCTACGAAAATGAGGGCAAGGTGCAGTATGCTATGGTACCCGTGTGGATTTTAACGACCCAATTTGAGGGTAAGCCCTATACCTTTATGATGAATGGCCAAACGGGTAAGTTTGTCGGCAGTCTGCCGATTGATAAGTCTAAGCTGCACAAGTATCAGCTAATGGCCTTTGCTCTTGCGGCTGTGCTTACTTTTGCAATCCTGTATTTTGTACTGTAGGAGGGAGGTTGGCAGAATGAAAAGATTAGTGCAATTAATAGTGCTGCTGTGTTCTTTGTTTATCATGACTGTCAGCGCCTTTGCTGCTGAAAGCTTAATTGATAATGCAAGACTTTTGAATGCTCAGGATAAAATTGCGGTGCAAAATGCTCTGCGGCAGGTGGAGAATGCTTACGGCATACGCGCCGCTGTTGTTACGGTCAAGGACAGCAAGATTACTGATGTCGGCAAATATGCGAATAATGTTCTGGATCGTAATTATACCAATGGCAAGAATGGCAACATGGTTTTAGTTGTGAATATGGCTAATAGGAAATGGTATATTTCCAGCGATAAAAGGCTAGGCAAGATGGTTGGCTTTAAACAGCTGGGTACAGATGTTGCCTCTGAGCTCAAGGGTGGGAAATATAAGAATGCCTTTCTCACCTATGCTAAAGGAGCCGCTAACCACATTGAATACTATAAGAAAACAGGCAAGGCTAAGGAGCTTACTAAGACTGCAGCTCGTACAGCACCTGCCAAGAAGGAAAAGAACATTCCCGTGGCAGCTGGCGGAGCTGTTTTAGTGGGCGTTTTGGGTGCTGTGTTCTATGGCAATAGCCTGAAAAACAGCATGAGCAATGTGAGCTTTGCTGCTAGGGCTGACCAATACATGAAGCCGGGCAGCTTCCATTTAAAGGAGCAGGAGGATAATTTTCTCTATTTTACCTATACTCGTGTCAAGAAGGCTCGTCCCCAAGATGATGACAGGGACAATGATTCCTTTGATGATGCCAGTGATGATGACCATGATGGAGCAGGCGGCAGCTTCTAGGATAGAGTGTAATTGCGAGGTGAGGGTATGAAAAGGTTTATTTGGACCCTGATATTAATGCTGTGCCTGGTAGGGCAAAGCGCCTTAGCAGCAGATTTCAGCAGGCTGATTATTCTGCATACAAATGATACACACGGCTTTGATAGGCATGACGAGCAGAATTTGGGGATGGATGGCATAGCAGCCTACAAAAAGGACCTAGAAGCCAAGGGCTATGATGTGGTGCTACTGGATGCTGGTGATGCGCTTCAGGATAACAATCTTGTTAATTATAGCAAGGGCAAGGCTGCCGTAGAATTTATGAATGCTGCAGGCTATGACGCTGGTACTTTGGGTAACCATGAATTTGATTATGGGCAGGCTGTGCTGGCAGAGCGTTTGTCGGAGTATAGGTTCCCCATTGTCAGCTGCAATATTACTGTAGATGCAACGGGGAAGAGGCTTGTTCCTCCTACAGCAATTCTAGACCGTCCGAGCGGCAGGCTAGGGATTATTGGCATTGCTACCCCTCAGACTATTGGCAGCACTAGTCCGAAGAATGTCTATGGATTGAGCTTTATGCAGGGCAAGGAGCTTTACAAGGAAGCACAAAAGCAGATAGACTCTTTGAAGGCTGCTGGCTGTGATTTAATTATCGGTCTGGGTCATCTTGGCTCTGACGAGGGTTCTCTGGGCAATCGCTCTGAGGATGTTATAGCTAATACTAAGGGCTTAGCCATCTTTATTGATGGCCATGACCATAGGAAGAAGAATACTTATCTGCAGGATGTGTTGCTGGTATCAACAGGCAGTCACACCAAGAATCTTGGCAAGCTTAGCTTTAAAGAGGGTCGCTGGGTTGGCGAGCTCATCAGCGCGGCTGAGTGGACAAAGCAGGACCCTGCTGTTACATCAATCATTGAAAAGTATAACGCCGAGGTTCAGGAACGCTTAGGTCAGGTCTTAGGAAGCTCTACTCAGATAATGGATGCTAGCCGTGTGCCTGGAGTGCGTACTGAGGAAAGGCCCCTTGGTGATTTTGTTGCGGATGCGTATCTGTGGCAGGCAAGACAGGCCAATGTTTTCAAGGGGCGTGTGCATGCTGCCATAGTCAACGGCGGTGGTATTCGCAGCAATCTGCCCGAAGGAACCATTAAGCGGGTGGATATTGTGAATATGGCTCCCTTTAACAATCAGCTCTATGTGTGCACGATTACTGGGGAGAAGCTGCTGGAGATTATGGAATGTGCTACGGCCTTTCTGCCTAAGGCGATGGGCTCTATGCCACAGGTTGCCGGTATAGAGTATGCTGTCAATACGAGGGTGCCCTATGTGCAGGGGCCGCAATATCCTAATTCCCTGTACTACACACCAGCTAAGCCGGGCAGTAGGGTAACAATCAAGAAGGTGGATGGAAAGCCCTTCTCCTTAAAGGCTCATTATACCGTGGCTATGCAAGAGTTCCACATCCTGGGCGGAGAAAACTATATCGGTCTTGCAAGTGAAGGACCAAAGCTAGCCGTGCAATCCATCGGCTATCTTGATGCTGAGGCGATTGAAAACTATCTTGTGACTAAGCTTAAGGGTAGGATTGGCAAGGAATACGCCAAGGCTAAAGGGCGTATTGAGATTATTAAGTAATCCTAGTATACAATCTGTTAAGGCGTAAAAGCATTAAGATGGTGAATTAATCCTCCTTAGTCTAAAATCATGGCTTAGTACTAATAAGGTTAGTGCGTAAATAAGCATTGATACAACAAAATAGTATGTAAATATTTAAGTAGCTGTTGCTAAAGAGGATACTTAATAAACTAAAAGCAGAGGATCATTCGAACCTCTGCTTTTTTAGCAAATTTTTTAGTTTTTATATATGTATATTTGTGTATTTAAGAATGGTGCAAGGAATTTGCTTCTTTCACTTATACAGTTATTACAGATATATAAAATTGATTAACAATCCTCACGAATGACTTGCTTGCAAGCTTCTTACTTTTTCTGTGCTTTAACCTCTTTTAAATGCTCCATATAGAGCTTGGTTTCACTCACAACTACGCCAGAGAGCATGACAAGAGCAATCAGGTTAGGGATAGCCATGAGACCGTTAACAATATCTGCTAAAGCCCAGATTTCTTCTAATTTTAAGAAGGGAGCACAGCCGATAATGCAGATGAAGAGAATGCGATAGGGCTTAATTAGCTTCGTACCGCTGATGTATTCCATGCAGCGTTCGCCGTAGTAGTTCCAGCCTAAGATAGTGGTGAAGGCGAAGAGAGAAAGGCCAACCATAAGCATAACATTGCCAAAATTGCCATAGGTGCTTACAAAAGCGATAGCAGTCATAGCAGCGCCATTAGCAGGGCCACACCATACGCCAGTGCAGATAAGGGTTAAGCCGGTTAAGGTACAGATGATGATGGTATCGATAAAAGTACCAGTCATAGAAACGAGACCCTGCTCAGCAGACCATTTAGTTTTAGCTGCTGCCGCTACGATAGGAGCAGAGCCTAAGCCGGATTCGTTGGAGAAGACACCGCGAGCAACGCCGGAGCGCATAGCCAGAATGACGGTAGCGCCGAGGAAGCCGCCCTGAGCAGCAGTAGTAGAGAAGGCACTATCCAGCACCAGCTTAATGGCCGCAGGCACAGCACTTGCGTGCATAATCAAAATGCCAACGGTGCAGAGGAAGTAAAGCACTGCCATGGCAGGAACGATAGCGGAGGTTACCTTAGCGATAGATTGGAGACCGCCAAAGGTGATAATACCCACTAAAACAGTGATGATACCACCAGTAATTAAAGGGTCAGTGCCAAGGGTGATTTTGGTAATATCAATGATAGAATTTACTTGGGCAAAGGAGCCGATACCGAGGCAGGCACACATTACACCAAAGACAGCGAAGGTCATAGCCAGAGGACGATAAGCCTTGCCGAGACCGTTTTCGATATAATACATGGGGCCGCCAGAGATTTCACCATTAGCATCCACAGTA
Source organism: Phascolarctobacterium sp. (assembly GCA_016302525.1). GTDB lineage: Bacteria > Bacillota > Negativicutes > Acidaminococcales > Acidaminococcaceae > Phascolarctobacterium_A. The sequence goes on from JAEDNJ010000009.1 coordinate 6,745, forward strand.
CGATATTTTACCGCTAAAAGACATTCGGCATATTTGGTAGCCATACCAAAGAAGGCAGCAATCCACATCCAGAACAGAGCACCGGGACCACCAGCCTTAATAGCAGTAGCAACACCAACGATGTTGCCAGTGCCAACGGTAGCAGCCAGAGCAGTACAAAGGGCCTTGAAGCTGTTTACATCACCCTCGCCCTCGCTTTCAGCGCAGAAGATGAGCTTGAGAGCCATAGGCAGCTTGACAATTTGAATAAGGCCGAGGCGAATCGTAAGTAGAATACCAGTACCAACTAAGAGTACCAGGAGTGGGGGACCCCAGACAAAGGAGTCAATTGTGTTGAGTAGGTCTAACATTTTTCTTCTCTCCCGAAAATAAAATTTTTAGTAAATAAAAAACTCCGAAGCATAACACTCCAGAGTAACAAATTAGCCTGCGCCCACACACTTCCAAATGTAAATAGCGTAGTATTTGCTCCGTCCTTTGGCCTGAGAGATTAAGATATTGCTATCCGTACACCTTCGGCGTCCTTTTTGAGGGAACTCTCCAGAGTCGTGTCCACATACAGTTCTCACAGCCGAGGCTGCACCTGAGATTTTTTATCCTTCGGTAGCCTGTCTATCCAGACTTCTCCCATATGCTTCATCCACCTTTATTTACTTGGGTTCTATTATAGTATTTTTCGAGCTTTTTGTAAAGCCTGTAACAATGTATACATGAAATTTTTTTAGAAGCGTGCTGGCTGGACAAGGTTTTCCTTGCCAAAGTATTACTATTGTTATATAATTACATAATTAAAAGTGTTTCTAAAAGGAGCTTCCTGTTTTGGTAAAGGGTATTATTAGTGGCGTTCGCAAAAATAGCCTGGCAGAAGTAGCCGGTATTCAAGCCGGTGAGCGTTTGGTTAGCGTGAACGGAGCCCATGTAAAAGATATAATTGAATTAAGCTATTGTCTGACAGACGAGGAGCTGGAGCTAGAGCTGGAGGGCAATTATGTCCATACCCGCAAGGTACACATCTCCAAGGCGGCAGATGAGGATATAGGTCTGGAATTTGACTCTGCTGTTTTTGATAGAGTGCGTTTATGTGCCAATAAATGCAAGTTTTGTTTTGTAGACCAAATGATTCCTGGTATGCGGCAGGGTTTGTATGTGCGTGATGACGATTATCGCCTGAGCTTTTTATACGGAAACTTTGTTACTTTAACGAATATGGCAGAGGCTGATTATGAGCGCATTATTTCCACACATATGACACCGCTCTATGTGTCTGTGCATTGTACGGACCCAAGCCGGCGCTGTGAGCTGATGGGCAATAAGTTTGCTGGTGATATTTTAGCTAAGCTAGAGCGTTTGATTGCTGCTGGCATTGAGGTGCACACGCAGATTGTCTGCTGCCCTGATTGGAATGACGGCGAGATTCTCGCTAAAAGCTTTCAGGACCTTTACGAGCTACATCCAGGCGTGCTGACGATGGCTGTCGTGCCTGTGGGCATGACTAAGCATAGAGAGGGCTTGGCAGCTTTGCGACCCTTCTCTGCTAGTGAGGCAGCTGCTCTGATTGATCAGGTTACGAGGTGGCAGCGTAAATGTCGTCGGGAAACGGGGACAAGCTTTATTCACCTGGGGGATGAATTCTACCTTTTGGCTGGCAGAGAGCTGCCCAAGGCTAGCTGGTATGATGAGTTCCCGCAATTAGAAAATGGTATCGGACTCACCCGTGTCTTTGTGGATGAGTGGGCTGCTGCCCTGAAAAAACTAAGGCGTGCTCAGCCTAAGGAAAGAGCAATTATTCCTGTAGGCGAGGGCGGCTATAGGGTGCTGAAGCCTTTGATGGATAAACTAAATGCTCAATTTGGCTCTCAGCATGAATTTCTACCTATAAAAAATAACTTCTTTGGCGGCTATGTCAATGTCACGGGTCTTTTAACCGGTGGAGATTTACTGAAAGCCCTGCCAGAGGGGCAAAGAATAATATTACCCAGCGTTGTTTTAAACAGTGACAATCTCTTTCTTGATGATATGTCCTTTGAAGATTTTAAGAAGCAGTATCAGGGAAGGGTGGAGCTGGCTAAGGATGCTGGCGAATTACTACATCTATTATTAGGAATGTGATGCTATGCTGCAGGTATATACAGGAACGGGCAAGGGCAAGACTACGGCTGCCTTAGGCGTGGCCTTGCGTGGAGCCGGTTATAATTTGAAGACGATAATGTTTTCCTTTTTAAAGGATGATCCCAACTACGGCGAGGCGCGTGCCTTTCATTATCTGCCGGGCTTTGAGCTGGAGCAGGTTGGCAGAGATGCCTTTGTCAACTTTCGCAATCCTGACCCCGTAGATTTAGAGCTCTGTCGTCAGGGTTGGGAAAAAGCTAAGGCCGCTATCACAGAGCATAGGGCAGACATTATTATTTTAGATGAGCTCAATATTGTGCTGTGCACAAATATGCTGCCTCTTGCTGAGGTCGTAGACTTTTTAAAGCAGCATAAGCAGGAGCTGGAAATTATTACTACAGGTCGCGGGGCTCCTGAGGAGCTTATTAAGGCGGCCGATTTAGTGACGGATATGACGGAGCTTAAGCACTATTTCCATAAGGGTGTGAGCTCTCGTAACGGTATTGACCACTAACAGATATACAATTAAGGAGAAGGTAAAAGAATATGAGTAAACCCATAGTGGCGATTGTAGGCAGACCTAATGTAGGCAAGTCTACTTTGTTTAACATTTTTGCTAATAGTCGTATCTCCATCGTAGAAGATACGCCTGGCGTAACGCGCGACCGTCTGTATGCTAATGCAGAGTGGCTGGATAGAGAGTTTATGATGGTTGATACTGGCGGTATCGAAATCATGAATGCTGATGCTATTGCTGTTTCTATTCGCCAACAGGCAGAAATTGCCATTCGCGAGGCTGATGTAATCATGTTCGTAGTTGATGCCCGTGCCGGCATTACTACCGAAGATGAGGATGTGGCTCGTCTGCTGCGCCAGTCTAAAAAGCCCATCGTCCTCTGTGTTAACAAGGCGGATTCTCCTAAACAGGAAATGAATATGTACGAATTCTATAACCTGGGCTTAGGCGAGATCTACCCTGTATCTGCCGTAAATCACATTGGCTTAGGTGATCTTTTGGATGCTGTTATTGCTGAATTCCCCGACACTGCCAGCACCCTGGAGGATGAGGAGGATGTTATCAAGGTGGCTCTTATCGGCCGTCCTAATGTTGGCAAATCCTCTATCTTCAATGCGTTGGTAGGCGAGGAACGCTCCATTGTTTCTAATGTGGCTGGCACTACCCGTGATGCTATCGATACTGCTGTAACCCGTAATGGGCAAAAATATCTTTTCATTGATACTGCTGGTATGCGCCGCAAGGGCAAGATTGACGAGCCTATCGAAAAATACAGCGTTATGCGTTCTCTGCGTGCTGTAGACCGCAGTGATGTAGTGCTCATGGTTTTTGATGCTGTGGAGGGCATTACTGAGCAGGATAAAAAGATTGTAGGCTATGCTCACGAGGCTGGCAAGGGTTTGATTTTTGTTGTCAACAAATGGGATTTATATGACAAGAAAAACGATTCCACCCTGCGCTATCAGGAGGAAATTCGTAAGGAGCTGGTTTTCTGCCAATATGCTCCTGTTGTCTTTGTCAGCGCTTTGACCAAGCAACGCATTCATCGTCTGCCTGAGGTTATCAGCTATGCAGCCGAGCAAAACGCTATGCGTGTGCCTACCAGCGTGCTGAATCAGGTGCTTGAGGATGCTGTAGCCATGAATCCGACACCCACTGAGCATGGTGTACGCCTGAAGATTTTATATGCAACTCAGGTTAAGACAAAGCCGCCTACCTTTGTTATCTTCGTTAATAATCCGGAAATTATGCACTTTTCCTATCAGCGTTATTTGGAAAACAAGTTCCGCGAGGCCTTTGGCTTTGAGGGAACTCCGCTGCAAATGATTATCCGCGGTAAATCTGAAGAAGAATAAACTTAGGTTATATACATAAGCTAGATAAATTTGCGTTAAGGAGGCATGTTTGATAACAATGCTTAATGAGATAGGTGTACTGCATTATATTGCCTGCTATGTTCTCGGACATATCTCCGGTTCTATCCCCTGTGGACTTTGGATAGTAAAAGCCTTGTATGGCATTGATATTCGTGACTACGGCAGCAAGAACATTGGCACCACCAATGTTTTTCGTACTGTCGGCTGGCAAACAGCTGTGGCTGTGCTCTTAGGAGATATTCTCAAGGGCCTTTTGGTAGTGATTCTTGTGAATTATCTCTTTCAGAATCCGGGGCTCAATGTTGCAGCTTCTTTAGGTGCTTTTTTAGGCCATAGCTATTCTGTATTCCTAGGCTTTAAGGGAGGCAAGGGCGTTGCTACAGGTGTAGGTATCGTTATTTTCCTCCTGCCGAAGGTGGCTGTAGCTGTGACGGTTGTTTGGCTGGCTCTGGTTTTGGCTACCCGTTATGTATCCCTTGGCTCTATTGTGGCTGCTCTGGCAGCGCCGTTCTTTGCCTGGTACTTTGCTTATCCCATGGAATATATCCTTTTGGTGGCCTTTGCAGCAGGCATTATCGTGTTGCGCCACAAGGATAACATTAAACGACTGGCCAACGGTACAGAGAGCAAGATTAAGCCGGGTCACATGGAAAAGAAATAAGTTGATTTTCTGCAGGGTTAAACTTAAAAAAGCTTTATTTTTATTTATGTACCTAATTTTTATAAATATTGTTTGACATTGACCTGCAATCGTACTATAATTGTTTTAATAGTAAACCAGTAAGATAGAGGTGCGGAAAACAATAGTAATTTGCGGAGCGGCAGTGAGGAGGCAAATGAAAGGGTTACCGCCGAAGTATAGTGGTAGGCATATCACTATGCTGGTTCGTGGGAGAAGATTTTACGAACTGTCGCTACTGATGATGTGGTCAGCAGCGGAGCGCTATCTAAGCATATTTTTGCGTAGAATTAGCACCGCTGAAACTGTGAGGTTCAGCGGTTTTTTATTGGTTTGAAAGCTTTCTCTTAGGTTTTGAGAAAGCGTGGCTTTATAGTGTTAGGAGAAGAAGACCATGATTAAAGTATTAGTTGCTGGCGCCTTGGGCCGTATGGGCACAGAGGTTTGCAAAAAGGTTTGCAGTGAAGAGGGCTTGGAGCTGGTTGGCGGCGTAGATATGCGTGCTGCTACCATCACTCCTGCTGAGGGTGTTAGCGTTGAGGTTAGCACTGACCTTGAGGCTGCAGTAAAGGCTTTACAGCCTGATGTTGTTGTTGATTTTACCCGTCCTAATGTAGTAATGGGCAACCTGCGTAAGGTGCTGCCCCTGGGCGTACATTGCGTAGTAGGTACTACAGGCTTTAAGGCAGAGGATTTACAAGAGGTGGATGCCTTGGCAAAGGCTCATAACACAGGTATCCTGATTGCCCCGAACTTTGCTCTGGGCGCTGTGGTAATGATGAAGCTCTGCGAGGAGGCTGCAAAATATTTCTCTGATGTAGAGATTATTGAAAAGCACCACGACCAAAAGCTGGATGCTCCTAGCGGTACTGCTCTCATCACTGCAGAAAAGATTGCTGCCGTGCGTGAGGCACATAAACAGGGTCATCCCGAGGAGCGTGAAACCATGGCTGGTGTTCGCGGCGGCGATTACGAGGGTATTCGTATCCACAGCATGCGTTTGAAGGGCTATGTAGCTAGCCAGGAGGTTGTTTTTGGCGGTCAAGGCGAAACCCTGACCATCTCCACTGACCCCGTAAGCCGTGAGTGCTATATGCCGGGCGTGGCCTTAGCCTGCAAAAAGATTGGCTCTCATGTGGGCCTTGTTTGGGGCTTAGATAAGCTTCTGTAATTTTAGGTAATTAATAATGAATAATGGAAACGATGAGCAGCTATCTCACGTTGATGATATTAGGAAATTGTTAAATATAAAAAACTATCTTTAAGAGAAGAGAGGATGTATACAATGAAAAAGTACAATGTAGCAATTTTAGGTGCAACTGGCGCTGTTGGCGGCGAATTCATCCGTTTAATTGAAGAACGTCAATTCCCTTATGCTAGCCTGAAGCTGTTGGCTTCTGAGCGTTCTGCTGGCAAGGTATTACAAGTAAATGGCAAGAACTATGTTGTTGAAGCTGCTACTCCCGAATCCTTCGAGGGTATTGACATCGCTCTGTTTGCTGGCGGCAGCATTTCCAAGACCCTGGCTCCTGAGGCTGCAAAGCGTGGCGCTGTTGTTATCGATAACTCCAGCACCTTCCGTATGGATCCTGAGGTTCCTCTGGTAGTTCCCGAAATCAACCCTGAGGATATTAAATGGAATAAGGGTATTATTGCTAACCCCAACTGCTCCACCATCATCATGGTTATGGCTCTGAAGCCCTTGCATGATCTGGCAAGAATTAAGCGTGTCGTTGTATCCACCTACCAAGCTGTTTCTGGCGCTGGTAAAGAGGGTATTGACGAATTAACCGACCAGGTTAAGGCTTACGCTGAAGGCGAAGAAATGATTGCTAAGATTCTGCCGAGCGCTTCCTTAGCTAAGCATTATCCGATTGCCTTCAACCTGATTCCGCAAATTGACGTTTTCCTGGATAACCTCTATTCCAAGGAAGAAATGAAGATGGTTAACGAAACCAAGAAAATTTTCCACGACGACGAAATGCGTATCACCGCTACCACTGTTCGTGTTCCTGTATATCGTTCTCACTCCGAATCTATTAACGTAGAGTTTGAGCACGACCTGGATTTAGACCAAATGCGTAAGGCTATCGATGCTTTCCCCGGTGTGCAAATGATGGATGACCCGGATAACCAAATTTATCCGATGCCTCTTTACACCTCTGAAAAATATGACTGCTTCGTAGGCCGTTTGCGTCGTGACTATTCCAATCCTAACTCCTTCAACCTGTGGGTAGTAGGCGACCAAATCCGTAAGGGTGCAGCATTAAATGCTCTGCAAATTGCTGAGGTTATGATTGAAAACGATTGGGTAAAGAAGAACTAAGTTCTTGCTTTCTGCTAGAGAAGGGCAGTTCTCCTCTAGACTATGAGAAAAGGGTAAGGGTATATTTACATGAAGATTATTGTGCAAAAGTTTGGTGGCACCTCCGTTGCTACCGAGGAAGCTCGTATTGCTGTTAAAGATAAGGTGCAACAGGCTATTCGTAATGGCTTTAGCCCTGTAGTAGTAGTATCTGCTATGGGTCGCAAGGGTGCTCCCTATGCAACCGACACTCTGATTGATGTTTTAAAGCAAGCTAATGCTAATGTTAATGTACGCGAAATGGATGTTATGATGTGCTGCGGCGAAATCATTTCCTCCTGCGTAATGGCAGCAACCCTGCAACAATATGGCATTAACGCTAGCGCTTTAACTGGTGGCCAGGCTGGTATCATTACTGATAACAACTTTAGCTCCGCTCGCATTAAAACCGTGAAAACCTCTAATATGCTGAACCTCTTAGAGAGCGGCATTATCCCCGTAGTTTGCGGCTTCCAAGGCATTACTGAGGGCAATGGTCGTTTTACCACCCTGGGTCGTGGCGGCAGCGATACCACCGCTGTTGCTCTGGGCGCAGCATTAAAGGCAGAGTTTGTAGAAATCTACACCGACGTTGAAGGCATTATGACTGCTGACCCGCGCATTGTCGAGAACACCCACATTATGGATTGTGTTTCCTACACCGAGGTTTGCCAAATGGCTCATAACGGCGCTAAGGTTATTCATCCGCGTGCCGTAGAAATTGCTATGCGCAATAATATTCCTGTTTATGTAAAATCCACCTTCAGTGATGCCGTTGGCACCCTGATTTCCAATGTTGCAGAGGTTTCCGGCATTGGCGATACTCCTATTGTAGATAAGGTTGCTTGTGGTATTGCGCACGAAGTAGATATTGCCCAATTCCGTGTTCAGCTTGATCCTGAGCACGCCGAGGCTGGTCAGGTACTCTTTGAGGATTTGGCGAATGCTGGTATCAGCGTTGGCTGTCTGAACCTGTCTGAGCTTGAAGCTAAATTCTGCGTATTTAATAAAGAGGTTGAGCGTACTGCTGACCTGTTAGCTACTAATAAGGTTCCGTTCGTGCTCAACGAAAACTGTGCTAAGGTTACCGTTGTAGGTACTGCTATGAACGGTGTTCCTGGCGTAATGTCTAAGTTTGTAACTGCTTTAACTAGCCGCGGCATTGCTATTTTGCAAACTGTAGATAGCGATACTACTATTGCTGCTATTGTTAAGGCTGATAAGATCAAGGATGCTGTTAACGCTTTACATGTAGCCTTTGATTTATAATTACATTGTTATCCTTAGTGACCAAGTTAAAGCTTGTAGGGAGGGCTAAGGATTAACCTAAACTATCCTCTCAAAATTCCTAAAAAAATTAGAAGAGGTGTATTTTCATGAAGAAGCCATATTTTGGCAGATTAATGACCGCAATGATTACCTGTATGAACGCTGATGGCAGCATCAATTACGAAACCTGTGCTGACCATGCTGAATGGTTGCTGGAGAATGGTACTGATGCTCTGTTAGTTGAAGGTACTACTGGTGAAACTCCAACCTTCACTCAACAGGAAAAACTAGACCTGATTGCAGCTATTTGTGACCGCATTGGTGACAGAGCTCCTATTATTGTAGGCGCTGGCTCTAACTGCACTGCTGCTACCGTTGCTTACTGCAAAGAAATTGAAGAAAAACTCCCCGCAGTAGATGGTCTCTTAATTGTTGGTCCTTACTACAATAAACCCACCCAAGAAGGCTTCTACCAACACTTTGCAGCTATTGCTAAGGCAACCAAGCTGCCAATTATTGTGTATAATGTTCCTGGTCGTACTGGCTCTAACATTATGCCGGCAACTATTGCTCGTCTGGCTAATGACTTTGAAAACATCGTAGCTGTTAAGGAAGCTGCTGGTAATGTGGCACAAACTGCTGAGCTCTATCGTCTGTGTCCTGAGGACTTTTCCATCTATAGTGGTGACGATGGCTTAATCCTGCCGTTTATGTCCGTGGGTGCTGTTGGCTTAATTTCTGTTTTAGCTAACTGCAATGCAGATTATCTCAATGGCGTTATGGATGCCTATGAGGCTGGTGATGTGAAGCTGGCTGCTGACATCAACGCTAAGATGGTTCCTTTGGCACAAGCCATGTTCGTAGAGAGCAATCCTATTCCTATTAAGGCGGCTGTTACCAAGCTGACTCCGTTCAATGCTGGTGCACCTCGTCTGCCCTTAGTACCCATCAGCGCAGCAGCTGAGGCTAAGCTTGATGCTGCTCTTAAGGCTGCAGGACTGATTGAAGCAGAGTAGGGCAAGGTTTAGCTAGGAGGCTAGTTTAGCTGTCCTGGTGGAGAATATCCTGTGATATTCTTATTTCGTTTAGTCATTAATACTTAAATTGCACAAAGAAGCTGAGCTTGTTATCGAGTTCGGCTTTTTTGTTTGCTCTCATATTCAAACTAATTCTGTGCTTAAGCTCTTCTAAACTATTTTTGAGGCTAAAATATCCTTAGTGGAGTAACTAAAATTGATGAAGCTAGCAGCGCGCTTATGTAAAGACTCTCTTCATTATAAGATTTATGTGATAGGGGTTTACAAGATGTATTAGCAAATAAGGTCGTGAAAGACAATTTTTTGTAAAATATAAAGAAAACATTTGTATTTTTCGAGGAAACAGTTTATAATAATAGCATATGTTAAGGAGGCCTTACTATTATGGACGAAAAAAATACTTTTTATTTAGTAAGAGAAGAAATTTTACCTGAAGCAATTAAAAAAACCATAAAGGTAAAGGAAATTTTAAAACGCGGTGAGATTCATACCATTAATGAAGCCGTGGAAAAAATGGGCTTGTCCCGTAGTGCTTATTATAAGTACAAGGATTATGTTTTCCCCTTTTATGAGGCTAGCAGAGAGAAAATTATTACTCTCTCCCTTTTGCTGGAGCATAAGTCTGGTGTGCTGAGCAAGGTACTGAATACCGTTGCTGATGAAAATGGCAGCATTATGACGATTAATCAGGGTATTCCTCTGCAGGGAGTTGCTAATACGACTATTTCCATTGAAACCAAAAACCTCACTGTTGATTTAGAGGCTTTGCTGGATAAGCTGCGCATGATTGACGGCGTAAAGCGTTTAGAGGTACTGGGTCAAGTTTAATTTACAAGAGAGGGGCTTTCCTATCATGAAGGATAAGGTTGTTGTAGGTTTGTTAGGCGCCGGCACTGTTGGTGGCGGTGTAATCAAGGTATTAGAAAAAAATGCTGCGGATATTGCGCAAAAGGCAGGCATTGAGATTGTCATCGCCAAGGTTTTGGGCTTGGATATCGAGGCAATGCAAAAGGAGTTTGGTGATAAATACATTTACACCAAGAGCTTTGCTGACATTGTGGATGACCCTGAAATAGATGTTGTCGTAGAGCTCATTGGCCGCGAGCATCCTGCTAAGGAGTTTATTCAAGAGGCACTGGAAAAGGGCAAGAATGTTGTTACCGCTAACAAGGATGTCATTGCTAAGTTTGGCAAGGAGCTCTTTCCCATTGCTGCCAAGCATGGTGTAGATCTAATGTTTGAGGCTTCTGTGTGCGGTGGTATTCCTATCATTGAGCCGCTGCGCAATGTCATGAGCGGCAACAAGATTAAGTCCATCATGGGTATCGTTAACGGTACTACTAACTATATGCTGTCAAAGATGAGCGACGAGCATTTAGACTATGATGCTGTTTTGAAGGAAGCACAGGAGAAGGGCTACGCAGAGTCTGACCCGACTGCTGATGTTGGCGGTCTGGATGCTGCCCGCAAGATGGCGATTCTGTCCTCCTTGGCATTTAATATGAACATTGATTTAGATGATGTTTATGTTGAAGGCATTGAAAGCGTTGATGCTGTTGATATTAAATATGCTCAAGACTTAGGCTATGCTGTTAAGCTTTTGGGCATTGCTAAATATACTGATTCCTTTGGTGCAAGTGCAAGGGTTACTCCGGCCATGCTGCCGATAGACCATCCTTTGGCTACTGTTAACGGCGTTTATAATGCTGTTTTCGTTAAGGGTGATGCTATTGGCGAGGCTATGTTCCTTGGCCTGGGCGCTGGCCGTTTCCCCACAGCTAGCTCCGTTGTAGGCGACATTATGAGCATTGCTCGCAACATTAAGGCTGGTGCTACTGGTCGTTTAGGTATGTGCAGCTATCGCGAAAAACGTCTGTGCCCGCCTGAGGCCATGACCTCTCCCACCTATATCCGTATGCGCGTAGTAGATAAGCCCGGTGCCTTGGCTGCTATTGCGGCTGCCTTTGCTGCACAAAGCGTGAGCCTGCGCAATGTTATTCAAAAGGATAACAAGGGCAATACCGATATTGTTGTTATTACGCACAGCGTTTCTCGTGCCAATCTGCAAATGGCCATTCAAATCCTTGAGGTACTGCCGGTTGTGGATAGAATTTGCTGCGTAATTAGTGTAGAAGATAGAAGCTTAGAATAGAAGGTGGCAGCTGTGGATAAAGTTTATTTACGCGTTCCTGCTACCTCTGCTAACTGTGGGCCTGGCTTTGATGTGCTGGGTCTGGCTGTTAATCTTTATAACGAGGCCTGCTATGAAATTACGCCTCAACGCGGCTTTCAGCTAGAGGTTGAGGGTGAGGGGGCAGAGTACCTCAAGCCCTTTGGCCGCAATTTGGCCTTTTCCAGCTTCTTTCGTGTGTGGAACCAGGTAACTGGGGGAGAACGCATTGGCTTAAAGATTAAAATGCTGAACCGTATTCCCATGAGCCGTGGTCTGGGCTCTAGCTCCAGTGCTATCGTAGCTGGTGTGCACGCGGCTAATGTGCTCTCTGGCAATACTCTGTCCGAGGACGAGCTCTTAGGCATTGCCACAGAGCTAGAGGGTCATCCTGATAATGTAGCCCCTGCCTTATACGGTGGCTTTACGATTAGCTATATGGATGCTGGTAAGGCGCACAGCCTGCGCTGCCTGCCTGCTAAGCCTTTAAAGTTTATTGCTGTCGTGCCGGATAGACGTTTGGCAACCAGCTTAGCTCGTCAGGCTATTCCTGCAACCGTACCTCATCATGATGCTGTGTTTAATTCCTCTCGCAGCTCCTTATTAGTAGGCTCGCTCTTGACTGGCAGATATGAGTATCTGTCTCATGCCTTAGAGGATAAGCTCCATCAGCCCTATCGTGCCCACCTCATTCCTGGTCTCTATGAGGCCTGGGAGGCTGCTAGAGCTGCTGGGGCCTATAATGGTATCATCAGCGGGGCAGGCTCCACCATCATGGCCTATGCAGACCCAGAGGCGGACCATGCAGCCATTGCTGAGGCTATGAAGGCTGCCTTGAATGGTGTAGGGGAAAGCTGCTGCTATCATATCTTAGATTTAGACACAGAGGGTGTTAAGACCCTGTAAAAATTTAAAATCCTAAATTGCAATAAGAAGTTGCACACTTTTGATAAAATATTTCCCTTAATCTGGTCTTGACCCGTTTTTACGCAATATTTTTGGACTTCTCAAGGCCTTCAGCCTCCACATCTATTTCCCAATTATTAATTTTACGCTAACAAAAAACGCTGAGCTTGTCATTTTGCTCAGCGTTTTTTCTTTGCCGCCATTGCCA
>JAEDNJ010000152.1 GCA_016302525.1 Phascolarctobacterium sp.
GTGTCATTGGCACCAATGGCTCGCTTATTGGCTACGGCGGCGGGCTGGGTATGAAAAAAGCGTTGCTGGATCACGAAAAAGCCAACAGCATAAATAATAAGCTTTAAGAAGCAGCAGACAAGATATAGGTTCCATTTATAAACTAAATTGCAATAAACAGTTGCACGCTTTCTAGTGAAAAGTAGCTTCTACTGTAAAGAAGCTACTAAGAAACTATGCGTAAACTGGCAAAAACCAAGATACCATAGACAGGAGGTCTCTACAAAATGAACTTCAAGAAAATACTAATCCTCGCTACAGCTCTTTGCTGCCTAAGCCTCTCTGCCTTTGCAGAGGTTTACAGCAAAACCGTTATGGAGCAGGCAGCTGCTGGCTACTTTAAAGCCAATGTGCCTAGAGTAGTCCTGCACACCTCTGCCACACGCTATGCGGCTAAGACTAATATAGAAGCAGTGATAGACAAGTTTCGCTACCAGGCGGAGAACATTGGCAACACAGAGGTTTTCTATCATGTGACCGCTGATAACGCCAGCTATATTTCTCTCTTTTTTGAAAGTATTGCCCAGCTGGAAGGGGCTGCACATCCAGAAAAGGATTTTCACGCTCTTGTCCTAGATAAAAAAACGGGGCAGCCTCTCCCCTTAAGCAAATTTATTAATGTTCCTAACCTGGCCTTTTTAAAGGAGCAAAACAGCTTTGGCAATGTTATCGTAACAGCCAGTGACGGCAGAACACGTCTCGATAACAGCTTAGTTGATGAGCTAAAGTCCCTGCCTACAGAATATATTTTAGACAGAAGGGGCAATGTTTATCTTTTAGCAACCGAGATGACTATTTACGCTACAGGCACGCCTTTAATTTTACTGCCTATCAGCAACTTTCATGCGGCCTATGTCGTAAAAGGCTAAGATTTTTTCTTGACAAATAAGCTAAGTTTTGCGATAATGGAGAGACATAAAGGGAAATTTGTTCCCCTTTATATAGTAAATGCGAAGAACGGGAGAATTCCTCTAGTAGGCTTTCAGAGAGACAGCGGCTGGTGTAAGCTGTCACAAGCTAGATGAAGAGCTGGCCCGGGAGCAGCTGTGCTGATTATAGGTAGGCATGGACGTAGAGGCAGCGTTAGCTAAGGAAGTACAATTTAGGGTGGTACCGCGATTTCGCCCCTATCTGCAAGGCAGGTAGGGGCTTTTTTTATTGCAGTCCCTAGTCCTTTCGCATAGAACTTTTTATACTTAGGAGGTAAAACAGCTCATGGGCATGACAATGACTCAAAAAATCTTGGCTCAACATACTCATCGTGACAGTGTAAACGCTGGCGATCTTTTGGTAAGCCAAATCGACTTAGTATTAGCAAATGATATTACCGGTCCTCCGGCTATCAACGAATTTGAAAAGATTGGTCGACCTGTATTCGACAACACCAAAATTGCTTTGGTTCCCGACCATTTCTCTCCCTGTAAGGATATTAAATCCGCTACTATGTGCAAGCAAATGCGTGACTTTGCGCGTAAGCACAACATTACCAACTATTTTGAGGTTGGTCAAATGGGTATCGAACACGCCCTGCTCCCTGACAAGGGTCTGGTTGCTCCTGGCGAAATCGTTATCGGTGCCGATTCTCACACCTGCACCTATGGCGCTTTAAATGCTCTGTCTACCGGCATGGGCCAAACTGATATCGGCTGCGCTATGGCTAGCGGCATTACCTGGTTCAAGGTTCCCCAGGCTATTAAGGTTAACCTGACTGGTAAGCTGCCTAAATTTGTAACCGGTAAGGATGTTATCCTCACCATTATCGGTATGATTGGCGTAGACGGTGCTCGTTATGAATCTCTGGAATTTGTTGGTCCTGGCGTAAGCGAATTAAGCATGGCAGACCGTCTCACCATCTGCAACATGGCTATTGAGGCTGGCGGCAAGAACGGCATTTTCCCTGTTGACGAAAAGACTATCGAATTCTTAAAGGAACGCGGCGTAACCCGTCCCTGGACTGCAGTTGAGCCTGACGAGGATGCTGTGTATGAGCGCGTGCTGGATATTAAGCTGGACGACTTAGTGCCTGTTGTTTCTTATCCGCATCTGCCGGAAAACACCCATCCTGCTAAGGAAAGCGGTCACATTAAGATTGATCAGGTTGTAATTGGCTCCTGCACCAACGGCCGTCTTGAGGATTTGGCTGCTGCTGCAGAGGTTATCAAGGGCCATAAGGTTTGCGATACCGTGCGTATGATTGTTATTCCTGCTACCCAGGAAATTTATCGCAGCGCTATGCACCTTGGCTACATTGATACCTTCCTGGATGCTGGTGCTGCTGTTTCCACTCCCACCTGCGGTCCTTGCCTGGGCGGCTACATGGGCATTTTGGCAGCTGGCGAGCGCGCTGTTTCCACCACTAACCGTAACTTCCGTGGTCGTATGGGCCATGTAGACTCTGAGGTTTACCTGGCTAGCCCTGCAACTGCTGCAGCCAGCGCTATCACTGGCTTCATCACCGACCCTGCAGATATCGAGTTAAAGTAAGAGCGGAGGATTAAGAGAATGAGCAGAATTTGGCGCTATCAAGATCACGTTGATACAGACGTTATCATTCCGGCAAGATACTTAAATATTGCTGATTTCAAGGAATTGGCTGAGCATGCTATGGAAGACTCTAAGGAGGACTTAGTAGAATGCTTTGCGAAAAATGTGCAAGAGGGCGACATTATGGTTGCCGGCAAGAACTTTGGCTGCGGCTCCTCTCGTGAGCACGCTCCCGTAGTTATTAAGGTTAAGGGTATTAAATGCATTATCGCACACAGCTTTGCCCGCATTTTCTACCGCAACGCTATTAACATTGGTCTGCCTGTTATGGAGATTGGTGATGATGTTAACCAAATCGAGGCTGGCGATCAAGTCGAGGTTGATATGTCCGCTGGTATCATCAAGGTTGTGAACAAGGGCATTACCATTAAAACCAATCCCCTGCCCGACTTCATTCAATCCATCGGCAACCACGGCGGCTTAGTTGAGACTGTAAAGGCTAACGCACTTAAATAATTATTTGACAAAGTATGCGGTGCTTATAGTGCGCTGCGTAAAGGAGAAAAATATGACTTATAGAATAACTGTCCTTCCTGGCGACGGCATCGGTCCCGAAATCGTTGATGCCGCTTTGGAGGTACTAGATGCAGCAGGCAAAAAATTCAACCTGCAATTTGAATACGATTTTCAACTGTTGGGCGGTGCAGCCATTGATGCTACTGGCCTGCCCTATCCCCCTGCAACCCAGGAGTCTGTAAAAAAATGTGATGCAGTGCTGTTGGGCGCTGTTGGCGGCCCTAAATGGGACAACTACCAACCGCCTGAACACCGTCCTGAGCGTGGTCTTTTGGCTATCCGTAAGGACATGGGCGTATACTGCAACCTACGCCCGACCAAGGTTACTAAATACACACAGCATCTCTCTCCTTTGAAGCAAGAACGCTCTGAGGGTGCAGACCTGTTAATCGTGCGCGAGCTTATCGGCGGCATTTATTTTGGCGAGCACAACGAGGCTCACAAGAATGCTGAGGGTGTAGACGAGGCTTATGATATTGAGCTTTACACCCGTCCTGAAATTGAGCGTATTGCCCGCTATGCTTTTGAAGCAGCTAAAAAACGCAACAACAAGGTTACTAGCGTTGACAAGGCCAATGTTTTGGCAGCTAGCCGTCTTTGGAGAGCAGTAGTTAAGGAAATTCACGACAAGGAATATCCTGAGGTACAGCTGGACAATCTGTATGTAGATAACTGCGCTATGCAATTAGTTACTAATCCAAAGCAATTTGATGTTATCCTGACCAGCAACCTGTTCGGCGATATTCTGTCTGACGAAGCTTCTACCCTGCCTGGCTCTATCGGTCTTTTAGCTAGTGCTTCCTTAGGTGATGGCACTGGCCTGTATGAGCCCATCCACGGCT
>JAEDNJ010000153.1 GCA_016302525.1 Phascolarctobacterium sp.
CAGCCTGGACTCGCCGTAAATACGCG
Organism: Phascolarctobacterium sp.; assembly: GCA_016302525.1. GTDB lineage: Bacteria > Bacillota > Negativicutes > Acidaminococcales > Acidaminococcaceae > Phascolarctobacterium_A. The sequence goes on from JAEDNJ010000153.1 coordinate 27, forward strand.
CATATTCAGCAAAGCTGTAGAACTGTACTGTCTTTTCATCATTGATATAGGCACCGTATTCCAAGCTTAAATTCAAACCACCATCGCCGCCTAGAACGCTTTCCTTATAACCACGCACTGTATTCATGCCGCCAGCATAGAAGCTTCTTTGGGCAGGCTGATTCTTTTTGCCCAGCTGCAGGTCTCCACGAGCAGTAAGAGTTTGTCCATGCTGATATACCTTTTGGTAGAAGCCATTAGCCTTATAAAGATGGTAAACCATCGAATCATTTTCCGTTAGGTCATCCTTGTCGCAATTACCAACTATAAGGCTATGCTTTTGGTAAATTACGCTAGAGCTGCCGTAATTGGTCATAGCAAAGCTAAGGGTGATATCATCCAGAGTATCATCTATGGCTTTATATCTATCAGCCCCAACAATAACATAATCAGACTTAGAATTCTGATGATTAAGCTCTGCGCTAAGCTCCGTGCGCAGCTTTTCTGTCACAACTACAGGCTTACTCAGCCCCATACTGAACGCATTAGCATGGCCCTTGTTGTAAACAACCTCATCATCTCGCACCTGCCTAACAGCGTTGGAGCTATAGCCAAAATACAGCCTTGCTCCTTTTTTACCCAGATAGCGGCTGTAGTTGGCATTGACAGCCTTCGAGCCTTCACTAAACATCGTGCCCAGGCTCAGGCTATCTCTTTCGCCCGAAAGGCTTTTGCAGGTATAGAAAAGGCCAGAACGCACCTCACCCGTATGATAGTTGCCAGCATTATCTACAAATACATTATAGCTATGCTGCTGTGGCTCATAGACCTGCAGCACATAGTCAGTTGTGCCTACCTCGGCACCTGGCTTGAGCATAATACGCAGCTGCGCATCATGGCTAGCGTTAAACAAGAGCATTTCCTTATTCAGCGTATTCACATTCGGAATTTCTCCTGCCTCAAGGCTCAAATGCTTTTTGATAAAGTTGCGCTTGGTATTCTTGTTGCCAAGAATCTCTACCTGACCATTTTTACCCTCAATCAAGGTAACCTTAAGCACGCCCTTTTCAATGGTTTGCGGCTGCAAAACAGCGCCACAGGTAGCATAGCCCTTGCTAGCATAAAGGTCATTCAGCCTTTGCACCATCTCATAAAGCTCTTTAACAGTCACCTTGCGGTTGATATATTCCTGAGTAATAGCGCTAATTTCTGCCTGGGTCAGCACCCTGGAGGCACCTGTCTCAATTTTCGTAAGCGTTAAGGTGGCTGCCATGGTCTCCGTAGTCTCTACCTTGTTTTTGTCAGCCGCAATTTTTTCGTTTTTCCGTGCTCTATCCTCGGCAATTTGTCTGGCAACCCTTTCGCGCTCCAGCATTTCTCTAGTACGATTAATGCTTGCGCCAGGGTCCATATTTATATCGCTATTACCAGCAGCTCCTGCAGTGGTACAGCCTAGCAGCAGGCCTAAGGCAATGACAGCAGCAACCTTTTTCTTCATACAACAACGCCTCCTTGTCAGGCCGTATAGCCAGTGTGCTACTGGCTATACGCAGCCAACATTAATTATCCTTTTTAGAGCTCTTGGAACCAAGTTTATAGGTCTTCTCTCCGTTTTCAAGAACACTTTCAAACAAGCTGATGTCACTCTCGTTGAAGACAAAGCTTAGCCCATCATTTGGGACAAGCTGCTTCAGATTGACTACATCGTAGCGAGTAAAATCAGAGCCTAAATTATGTGTATAAGCAAGGTCATACAAGCCATAGGGCGCGGATTTTAAGGTGATACGCGCTAAATCATCCTGCGGATAGCGAGCATTATCCACATAATAGTTATACTTCCTATGTAGCAGGATACCATTAGAACGAGCATGACTGCCACTATCAATATAGAGATTCATCCAGCCCTTAGTATCCTTATTCCAGGTGTCGCTCCTGTCCATAGAGTCTATCTCCTGCTGCATATTGTCTATGATGGAGCCTATATGACTAAACCTGTCAAGGAAGGAGCTCGTAGTATGCTCACCGTTAAAGTTAAAGAAGTCGGATAAATCGGCAATGGGTCTATCGCCTGCCGCCGTTCCTCTATTAGCGTCAAAGAAGATTGCCGCACTATCGTCACGATAAATTTTGCCAGCTGGACCATAGATACCAACCTTGTAGCCCGAAGCAGTAATATGAGCTACATCCTTAACCTGCAGCTTATCAATCGCCACGCTGCCGTTTTCAACGACAAGATCAGCATTATTAACATTCAGATAGCTAAAGTGGATATCGCCATTGTGCTTAGCAGTGTAGCTCTCGCCCATGATAGCCAGAGCAGGAGCTTTACCGGAGGCACCGCTATTGAGATTGGTAAGCTCACCAATAGACATTTGCTGTGCCTGAGCCGTAACAGAATCGAGCGCACTTACTAGATTAACCTTAAAATCACCCTTAGGTGCATAGAGAACTACATCCTTAGCCAATACGGACTTAACCTCTATATCACCAAGACCGGCACCAATGACAGCCATACCGTTCAAGGCCTTGACGGTGCCGCCATAGGCTGTCTGACTGCTTACTTCCTTATAAATAGAGCCATTAGCAGCCGCCAGCATTACCGAGCCTGTTAAAGAGGTAACATCAGAGCTCAGCTCAATTCCCTGATAGCCTTCTACAAGGATATTGCCATTAGCTGTCATGTCAAAGTCTCTGCCGTCAACAACGCCAGTAATGGAGCTAATACCTAAATCGCCGCCAACCCTTGTAATAACCATAGCATTTTGCCCGTTGGTGCCGCTCTTGCTAAAGGAAACGTTCTCTTTTGCCACAGCACGCACACTGCCGCCCGCATCAATGCTAAAGTTATTCAAGATAGAGCCTTCCTCGGCAACAAGCTCAATATCACCTAGGCCGAGCACATAGTTAACAGCGCCAAGCATAAGTGCAGTTGCATTCCTACTGCCATCAGCACTATACTCTGTATCCTTGTTGAGAACATCACCGTGAGCAGAATAGAGTCCAACCTTGCCTGGTTCAAAATATTCCTCGGTAAGAGTGCTGGCAAAGGTTTGATTACGCACTGTGTAGCCAGTGTTAGCAGCTTCTGCCACCTTATGGCTGCCCAGAGCAACAATGCTGCCCATATTGACAACGTCACCACTGCCATAGCTTACGCCATTCACAATCTTCGTAGTACCAGCCTTACCACCAGCTCGCAGAATAACATCTCCGCCCAATGCATAAAGGTCGCCCTTGTGCATGGAAATATTTTCTACCAGAGCAAAATCATCGCTAGCAACATCATAAGCCAGCATATTAGTAACTGCTCCGCCAGCCACATTAACTACAGCACCCTGCTCCGCAGTCAGATAAATGCTGCCCTGCTGAGACAAAATAGCGGAGCTATTGATTAAATCGCCAGCCGTAGCTGTGAGGCTAACATCACCGATAGCAGATAGATAATAGCTAAAGTTTTGCAAGCCCTCTTTAGCAACCAGCGTAATATTGCCGCCACTTACTAAATTATGCTCGTTAAAGAGCTTGCCCTCCTGCGCCATAATGCTGATATGCGAGGTTGCCAAATCTGTCTTAGTGCCCTTATAAACATCAAAATCATCTGTATTGTTCACATCACCCTTGAAGGATTCAAGATAAATTTCACCGCCACGGGCATAGGCTTCACCATTGTTGACGATATTCTGCTCTGCCAGCATGGTGATATTGCCATTGGCCGTAACCAGCTCAGCGTTACCCTGATTGGTAATGCCGCCCTGAGCAGAGGTTAAGTAAATATTGCCACCGCCTGTTTTATTAGTTACATCACCAATTTGCAGCTTAGTCTGGTTGATAACGTCCTTATCTGCCTTAACAATAATATTGCCTGTTTGCTCTACAGTGTAAAGAGCCAA
>JAEDNJ010000010.1 GCA_016302525.1 Phascolarctobacterium sp.
AGCACCTCCTTGCCAAGGAGGGGGTCGCGAGTTCGAATCTCGTTTTCCGCTCCATTTATAAATTTCCCGGTAGCAGGCTACCGGGTTTTTTTGTTGCAATTCTTACACTTTTTGTTGCCAAAGCTTGATTATTGTGATATGATATTGTGAGCAATTTGTGTCAGCATTTTTTTGGTGACTAGATAGCTATCCAAGAGCTTTCCAGTCGGGGCAATTTTGCTGCTAGGCTGGCTCTCTAATCCGAATAATAATTGCTTATAAATCAAACTGCCATAGTTTGGCAAAAATAGTGCTGAGGCTGTGACCCTACTGGCAAGGCTTCACGCTATATACTTAAGGAGGATTTTATTAATGAACGTTACTGTTGAAAGAGTAGGCAATGAGGCTACTGTAAAAATTACTGCACCTGCTTCTGTTGTAAACCAAGCATTTAAGGATGCTGTTAAAAAGATTGCTAACGAAGCTAATATCCCTGGCTTCCGTAAGGGCAAAGCTCCCCGTAACATTGTAGAAATGCACTTTGGCAAGGATACCGTTAAGGGCGAAGCTTTTGAAATCGTTGCAAACAAGGTTTATGGTCAAGCTCTGGACCAAGAGAACCTGATTCCTGTTGACGAGCCGAAGGTTGAAGAGTCCGTATTTGAAGAAGGCAAGGATTTAGAGCTGACTGTTAAGGTTACTCTGAAACCCGAACCGGAGCTGGGCCAATATAAAGAGCTGCACGTAGAAAAAGCTACTCCCGTAGTAACCGACGAAGAGGTTGAGGCTCAAGTTAACGAGCTGCGCAACCGTCAAGCTAAAATGGTTATGGCTCCGGAAGGCACCGTAATCGAAAAGGGCGACTTCGCTATTATCGACTTTGCAGGCACCATTGATGGCGAACCCTTCTCCGGCGGCGAAGGCAAGGGCTATCCTCTGGAAGTAGGCTCCAACTCCTTCATCCCTGGCTTTGAGGACCAACTGGTTGGCCTGTCTAAGGGAGATGCTACTGATGTAGATGTAACCTTCCCCGAGGATTACTTTGTTAAAGAGTTAGCTGGCAAGCAAGCAATTTTCAAGGTTAATGTTCAAGATGTAAAACGCAAAGAGCTGCCTGAGCTGACTGATGAATATGTTGCAGCAAACAGCGACTACAAGACTGTAGAGGAAATGCGCGTTGACTACAAGAAACGCATGCAAGAGGCTGCTGAGCAGGATGCACAGGTTAAATATGAGCGTGAGCTGATTGACCTGGCTGTTGCTAATGCTAAATTCGAGGTTCCTGAAATCATGATCAACGACCGCGTTGAGCAAATGATTCAAGAAATGAAGATGAGCCTGGAAAGCCGCAAGATGACCATGGAAATGTATATGCAATACACTGGCATGGACATGGACAAGATTAAGGCTAACCAACGCCCCACCGCTGAAGAAAATGTTAAGACTGACATTGTTCTGGATGCTATTGCTAAGGCTGAAAACATTCAACTGGATATGGCTGATGTTGATGCAGAAATCGCTGCTATCTCCGCTCAACACGGTGCTTCTCCTGAAGAAGTTAAGAAGATTATCAAATCCAATGGCACCATGGGCCTGCTGCTGGCTAACATTCTGCGCCGCAAAGCTGCTCATGTTATCATTGATTCCGCAAAATAATTTGTTCTGTAAATTTGCAGTAAAGGAGGGTGGCAAGAATGAATTATGTGCCTATAGTTGTTGAGCAATCTAGTCGTGGCGAACGCTCCTACGATATTTATTCTCGGCTCTTAAAGGATAGAATCGTATTTGTAACGGGTGAAATTGATGATTACATGGCAGATCTTGTCATCGCTCAATTACTGTTTTTAGAATCTGAGGATCCGGATAAGGATATTCATATGTATATTAATAGCCCTGGCGGCAGTGTGAGTGCCGGTATGGCTATTTATGACACTATGCAATACATCAAGCCAGATGTATCTACTATCTGCATGGGCATGGCTGCCAGCATGGCTTCTGTGCTTTTGGCAGCTGGTACTAAGGGCAAGCGCTTTGCTCTGCCTCATGCCAGAGTAATGATTCATCAGCCTCTGGGTGGCACGGAGGGCCAGGCTACGGAGATTGAAATTCACGCCCGTGAAATTCTGCGTATCCGTGACGAGATGAACAAGGTGCTGGCTCAGCACACAGGTCAGCCTGTGGAGAAAATTGCCAGGGATACAGAACGCGATTATTATCTTACCAGCTATGCAGCCAGGGAATATGGCTTAATAGATGAGGTTGTTGAGCGTAAATAAGCAAAACTGCACTAAGGAGTTCTAATATGAAGTATGACGATAGTCAGGATAATGGTATGCTCTGTTCCTTTTGCGGCAAGCGTGAGGACCAGGTACGCCGTTTGATTGCAGGCCGTGGCGTTTATATTTGCGACGAGTGTATTGAGTTTTGCAAGGATATGCTTGATGAGGATTCTCTGAAGGATACTGCTGCCAAGCTGCCTGATGGCAATGATTTACCAAGACCCCAGGAAATCAAGGAGATTTTGGACCAGTATGTTATTGGACAGGATGAGGCTAAGAAAACCTTATCCGTAGCAGTATATAACCATTATAAACGCATTAACTATGAATTGCAGACTCCACAGGACAATCGAGATGTGGAGCTGCAAAAATCTAATATTATAATGTTAGGACCTACAGGCAGCGGCAAGACCCTGTTAGCGCAAACTCTGGCGAAGCTTTTAAAGGTTCCCTTTGCCATGGCTGATGCTACCACCTTGACCGAGGCTGGCTATGTAGGTGAGGATGTAGAGAATATTTTGCTGAAGCTGATTTCCAATGCTGATTATGATGTGGAAGCAGCTCAAAGAGGTATTGTCTATATCGACGAAATTGATAAAATAGCTCGCAAGAGTGAAAATGTCTCCATTACCCGTGATGTTTCCGGTGAAGGTGTGCAGCAGGCTCTTTTAAAAATTCTAGAGGGCACTGTGGCTAGCGTACCGCCTAAGGGTGGGCGCAAGCACCCTCATCAGGAGTTCATTAATATTGACACAACTAATATTCTCTTTATTTGTGGTGGTGCCTTTGCTGGACTAGAGCGTATTGTAGATGCTCGCGTAGGCAAGAAAAATCTGGGCTTTGGTGCTGATATTCGTCAAAAGCACGAGCTGGATGTGACTAGTGCCTTCAGCCAGGTACAACCGGAGGACTTGATAAAATTTGGCCTTATCCCGGAATTTGCTGGTCGTTTGCCCGTAGTGGTAACACTGAATTCCTTGGATAAGAACGCTTTAGTACGCATCCTGAAGGAGCCGCGCAATGCTCTGGTAAAGCAGTATCAGCGTTTCCTGGAGATGGATGGTGTACAGCTTGAGTTCGAGGATGGTGCATTGGAGGCTATTGCCGAAGAAGCCTTAAAGCGTAATGCTGGCGCACGCGGCTTGCGTGCCATTATTGAGTCAATTATGCGGAATGTAATGTATGATATTCCTTCTCGTGATGATGTAACCCGGTGTGTTGTTACCGAGGCTACGGTCCGAGAGCATGAAGAACCGCAAATGTTTTGTGAGTAAGATTAGAGTTTAAGGGGGAAGACTGTCTTCTCCCTTAATTTGTTATAAAGGATGTGCAACTATGGACGAGTTATTAACGCGACCACTTTTGCCTTTACGTGGTTTAATTGTTTTTCCAGGCGTTGTAACCAACATTGATGTTGGCAGAGAAAAATCTATGCACGCTGTAGAGGCTGCTATGAATCGTGATAAGCTGCTCTATGTAACAGCGCAAAAGGACGCTGCTGTACAGGAGGTTGTGCCCAGCGATTTATATACTGTTGGCGTTGTTGTAGAAATCAAACAAACGCTGCGTCTGCCTAATGGCGGTATGCGAATTTTAGTAGAAGGCTTAGCTCGTGTAAGCTTTACAGATATTGATGATGCTGTCACTCGTGCAGGCTGCTTTGTGGGTACAGCAAAGGCTCTACCAGATAAATTAACTATAGATTTAGAAACCCAGGCCTTAGAACGCCTTTTAAGGGAGACCTTTGAGCAATGGGTGTTGAACAATAAGAAAATAAGCGTTGAGCTGCTAGAAGGCTTTAAGGCTGAGAAGAATATGGGCCGCTTAGCTGATAAGATTGCCAACATAGTAAACTTTGAGCTTGCTATTAAGCAAAGTCTTTTAGCTACTGTAGATGTTAAAGAGCGTTTGCATGACCTCTATGAGCGTTTGGTAGCAGAGTTAGAGATTTCCAAGCTCTCTAAATCAATTGCTCAGGATGTGCATAAGGCAGTCGAGAAAAATCAGAAGGATTATTTCCTGCGTGAGCAGATTAAGGTGATTAGTAAGGAGCTGGGCGAGGCCGAGGATATTTTGGCCGAGGTGGCTGAATATAGGGCCAAAATGGCTACTTTAGAACTGCCGCAAAATGTTGCCGAGAAGCTGGACAAGGAAATTAAGCGTCTAGCAAAGATGCAGCCCATGGTTCCCGAATCTGCGGTAGTACGCAATTATTTGGATTTGGTGCTGAGCCTGCCCTGGGGAATTGTGTCGGATGATACTTATGACATGGACTATGCGCAGAAGGTGCTGGACCGAGACCATTATGGTTTAAAAAAGGTAAAGGAGCGTATTCTGGAATTTATCGCTGTCAGGGCTCTGTCTAAAAATACGCGTGGTCCCATTATCTGTTTGGTAGGACCTCCTGGTGTAGGAAAAACCTCTTTGGCCCATAGCGTAGCTGAGGCGGTTAACCGCAAGTTTACGCGTGTTTCTCTGGGTGGCGTGCGTGACGAAGCAGAGATTCGCGGGCATCGTCGTACCTATGTAGGGGCTTTGCCGGGGCGCATTATTCAGGGTATCCAGAATGCTGGCTGCATGAATCCGCTCTTTCTTTTAGATGAGGTGGATAAAATGGCCTCCGACTTTAAGGGAGATCCGGCAGCTGCCTTGCTTGAGGCGCTAGACCCCGAGCAAAACAATACTTTTGCAGACCATTTTGTGGAGTTTCCCTTTGACCTTTCGCAGGTGTTCTGGATTGTTACAGCCAATTCCATGGCTACTATTCCTCCTGCTCTGCTTGACAGAATGGAGGTAATAGAGCTTTCCAGCTATACGGACGAGGAAAAGGTGCAAATTGCCAAATGTCATTTATTGCCCAAGAATAAAAAGCTCAATGGTCTGGATGGCTATCGCGTAGCTATTAGCGAGAAGGCTATTCGCCGCATTATTCGCGATTATACCCGTGAAGCAGGTGTGCGTGAGCTGGAACGCAAGATAGCTAATGTTTATCGCAAGGTTGCCTTTAAAATTGCCCATGGTGATTGCAAGGGTGCCATAATTAACGAAAACAATCTGGAAAAATTCCTGGGTCCTGTTATTTACAAGGATGATGATATCAACATCAGCTCCGAGGTAGGCGTTGTCAATGGTCTGGCCTGGACTAGCATTGGCGGCGAGCTCTTAAAGGTTGAGGTTTTGGTGTATAAGGGCAAGGGTAATTTTGCCTTAACCGGTCAGCTGGGTGATGTTATGAAGGAGTCTGCTCAGGCTGCTTTTACCTATGTCAAGAGCATTGGTGAGGAGCTGGGGCTGCCTGCCGATTATTTTGAAACACACGATTTTCATATTCATCTGCCAGAGGGTGCTGTGCCTAAGGATGGGCCTTCTGCTGGTGTAACCCTGATTACAGCCCTGGTATCTGCTATTACCGGGCGTGCAGTCAAAGAAAAGCTGGCTATGACAGGAGAAATTTCTTTAACAGGCAAGGTTTGGCCCATTGGCGGCCTTAAGGAAAAGGTTTTGGCAGCTTATCGCTACGGTGTGCGTACTGTGCTGATGCCAGAACGCAATTTGCAGGATTTAGAAGAGGTGCCTGCAAACATTCGCGCAGAGATGAGCTATATCCCTGTCAAGAATGCAAGTCAGGTTTTGGCTAACGCCCTCGTATAGGGGTTAGTCTTTAGATAATAGTTGTTTTGTAGACGACAAAGGAGGTTTCACATGGCAAAAGGTGATTGGGATATTATTCGCGCTCAGTTTGTTACCTCTGCTGTGAGGGCGAACCAGTATCCGACAAGCGGTTTACTGGAAATAGCCTTTATTGGCAGGAGTAATGTAGGCAAGTCATCTCTTATCAATTCTTTATGTCGCCGCAATAATTTGGCTAGAGTGAGCTCTACTCCTGGCAAAACGCAAACCATCAATTTTTATGATTTAGAAGCCAAAAAGGTTGTAGAGGGTATTGATGAGCGTTCTCATTTTTATCTGGTAGACCTGCCTGGTTATGGCTTTGCAAAAACCAATCATGATAATCGCGATCAGTGGTCTAGCTTTATTGGCAAGTATTTATCTGAAAGCGATAATTTGCGTATGGTGTGCCAGCTCATTGATATTCGTCATAAGCCCCTGGCTAGTGATATGGAGTGTTATGAATGGCTTATTCACTGTGGCCTGAATGTTCAGGTTATCTTGACAAAGTCTGATAAGCTGTCTAAGAACGCTGCGGAATCACAAAAGGCTCTCTTTAAAAGGGAACTGGGGCTTTACGAGGACCAGATTATGACCTATTCTTCAGCGCAGCATAATATGCGCGGAGAGCTCATTGGTAGAATTATGAAGACTATAGAAGGACCGGTTCGCTAGTCTGATGTTGATAAATCGTTTACTTTTATTTATAGTGGGCTTTTTTGTGGGCACGCTGTTTGTGCAGCTGCATTGGCCTATTCCCTATATGCTAGGAGGTATGCTGACGGCTATTGCCTGCAAGAGCTTTGCCAGAAAAATAGAAGTGACCTGGCCTATGCGCTTTCGTGAATATGCCTTGACGGCAGTTGGCTATGGCATTGGTGCCAACTTTAGCCAGGAGGCCTGGCAGAATATTATGTCACAGAGCGTGGGCGTTCTGGAAGCAACTGTTTCTATTTTCCTGGCTAGCTTTGCCTTGTCCTATCTTACGGCCAAGCTGACTGGTGAGGATCACAAGAGCTGTCTCATGGGTATGTTGCCCGGTGGTTTAACCGTCATGATGGTTCTCTCGGAGGAGGATAAGGAGGTTAATCCTAATATCGTGGCGGTAATGCAGGTGCTGCGGCTTGTGATGGTTGTGGTTTCTGTGCCCTTTTTGGTTATCTATTTGCTGAATGCGAAGGTGTTGACTAGCTCCCTGACGGCTCCGAATCTTGGCGGCTATCACTGGGTGATTTTTGTCCCCTTGGCAATATTAGGTGTCTTTATTGCGCGCAAGCTGCATTTTCCTACTCCGACCATGCTGGGTCCTATTTTTGCTACGGCACTTTTTGCCGTTGCTGCAGGTCGAGTTCAGCCTCTTCCTGCCTGGATTATGTGCCCGGCGCAGCTGTGCATCGGCTTGTATATGGGTATGCAGCTGGATGTAGAGAGAGTTATGCGCACGAAGAAGATGGTTCCCTATATTGTTTTGGCAACGATTGTCATGATTGCCGTTAGTATTGGCATGGCTTATGTGCTTTCGGACCGTTATGGTTTTAGCCTGATAACTGCCTTTTTGGCCATGTCACCAGGTGGAATTGCAGAAATGTCCCTGGCTGGTTTAAGTATGGGGGAAAATGTCTCCGTGATTTTGACCTATCAGTTGGTTCGCATTTTGACCATGACTCTGTTTGTGCCCTATTTTTTAAAGCACGCTTTTAAAAGAAAAACGGATGTAGATGTCTAGACTTTGCGTTGATGCTGCTAGTTAGGGAGAGTTTGACTCTCCCTTTTTCTATGGTCATTAATGAACTTATTACTATTTAATATATATTATATCGATAAAAATTTTGAAAACTTTTTCTTAAAAGTAGTTGACATTCTTATTGAGAACGAGTATAATTAACTCAACAAATCAATATTTCGTATGAAATGCTAATTGGTGTGATGCCAAGCGATCCCGTCGCTGTAAGAAAAGCTCCATGGACTTTTTTAAGCCAGCAAAGTATTTCATATAGGCTGATGCTTGACCTGCGAGCGACAGGAAGGCTGTTGACAAATAAGGAAACTGTTTATGTGAGAGTGGCAGTTTATTTAATTGGATACATGTCGACCGTTCCTGCTAGCAGAAACGGTCTTTTTCATGCTTGCCCTGCGGGTCGAAATATTGACTTCTAGCGAAGTGGATGATTCGCAATTAAGGGATGTTGCTATTCGATACTAGAATATAAAATTCTCCTTCTCCTCATTATTCTCAAAAAGCTTCGTTACAGGGGTGTGGCAAAGCTAATAAAAAAACCGTCGGGGGACGGTTTTTTTATTTTGTGTGAAAGAGATTATCATTGAGAAGTATTCTGGTTTAGACAAATTAAAGGTTGTATGCCTGGCTTCCCATGTAAGTTCTAAAGAATTTATAACCGTATAGCTATAAAAAAACTCTGGTCACTAGAGCCTTAAGGCTTCGTAGTAACCAGAGTTTTTGTTTAGTAAGCTGAGTTTATTCTTGCGAGGGCTTTTTATAATCGTGGTGCTTTTCGCTTGCAGGATTAACATGCACCATGCAGTGTTTAACCTCTGGGAAGCGGGTTTCGATAGCGGCATGGACATTCTCGGCAATTTCGTGAGCTGCCAGGAGCGTGAGGTTGTCGTCTACGCTGATTTCTACATCAACATAGGCGCGGTTGCCAAATTGGCGTGTAGCTAGGCTGTCTAGGTGGTCCACACCTTGCACGCCAACAACGGCTTCTTTAAGAGCCACAACCATTTCTTCATTACAAACATGGTCTGTCATTTTATCCATGGCTTCCTCAAATACCTCGTAGGCTGCGTAGAAAATCATGAAGCAGATAACGATACTTGCTGCAGGGTCGAGGATGGGGTAGCCCATGCGTGCGCCCAGGATACCAATGAAGGCACCTACAGAGGAAATTGCATCCGTGCGGTGGTGCCAGGCATCGGCCTTAAGTGCACCAGAATTAATTTTTTTAGCAGCTAACAAGGTGTACCAGTACATTGCTTCTTTAACGATAGTGGATATTACGGCTGCCCACAGGGCCATCTGGCCGGGAATAGCAATTTCTATCTCGTTAGCATTAATAATTTTTTCGTAACCGCTGTAGCCTATACCAGCGCCCACAAAGGCGAGAAAGCCGGCCAAAAGAATAGAGGCTATACATTCCATACGCTCGTGACCATATTGGTGGTCGTCATCGGCTTCCTTATTGGAAAGCTTTACACCAGCCATGACCACGAAGGTGCTGAGCACATCAGAAGCGGAGTGGATGCCATCAGAAATCATAGCCGCTGATTGGCCTACAAAGCCGGCTACTAATTTGCCAACCGAGAGGGCTAAGTTTACCATGATGCTGTTAAAGGAAACAGTCATGGCAATGCGTTCTTGTTCGTTTGCATAGTTTAACATAATAAAAAATCCTCCTTTGAATTTTATGCTACTGCTGGGTATGGACAGGTGCCGTAAACACCTGCGGAAGTCTGTCCCGCAGATGCCAGGAACATCTGCTGCCCAAGGGGCCCGGCTGCATAAACCAAGGAGGTTAATCGCCTGATCAGGTTGTACTGTTGCTAATTTAAGCAGTGCAAAGAGATTATGCATATTTTAAGGTGTTTACTAGTCGTTGTCAAGCCGTTTTTGCAACAAAAATTGTCAAAAAAACTAGAAAATAGATGCTGAGAAAAGCGCCTGGTATTTGCTAGAGATAATCATAATGGAAAAATAGGTTGGTTAATGTAGAAGAAGTAAGCAAGTTAAATTTTTTAAGCAATGACAAGAAGTATATAAGAAATGGTAAACATAGCTTGAGGAAATGAGTTTCTGTATATCATGTATGATTGGACATGGTTAAAAAGGCTTGACTAATCTAAACAAAGCAGCTTGTATTTGTGTTAGCTAATTGCAATAATGGCTGATTGATAGTATACTAGTTTTAGAATTGCTTAATGTGCGGTGCCGAAGGGCAGGGAAGGCGAAGGATGTTAAAATGCTTTATAAAATTAAAAAGAATGGTGGCAAGGCCTATTTACAATTATATAATTTTTTGCGCGAGGATATTATCAAGGGAGTCTATCCCTTTGGTGCTAAGCTGCCCTCTAAGCGTTTGATAGCAGCAGAGGCCGAAATTAGTGTTATTACTGTTCAGCATGCTTATGAAATTTTGTGTGATGAGGGCTATGTGGAGTCACGAGAGCGCAGCGGCTATTTTGTTGTCTATAAGGATAAGGATTTTTTCTCTGTGAGCAAGGAAAGCTCGCTGCAGCTGCCAAAACTGGATTTGGCTTCCCTAGGAGATTTTCCATTTTCGATTTTGGCAAAAACTATGCGTAGGGTGCTTTCAACTTATGGAGAAAGAATTCTAATTAAGTCTCCGAGCGCTGGCTGTACCGAGCTGCGAGAGGCTTTGGCCAGTTATTTGCTGAGGAGTAGGGGGATGGCTGTTGCTGCTGAGCAAATTATTATCGGTTCAGGTGCAGAATATCTGTATAGTATTATTATCCAGCTCTTAGGCAGGAATAAGCTTGTAGCACTGGAAAAGCCTTCCTATGAAGCAATTCGCAAGGTTTATGAAGCTAATGGGGCTCAGGTAGAAATGCTGACCATGGGCAGTGAGGGTATCGAAACAGAAAGTCTGCAGCAAAGCAAAGCGCAGGTTTTACATGTGACACCCTATAATAGCTATCCTACAGGCATTACGGCCACAGCCTCGAAAAGGCGTGAGTATGTGCAGTGGGCTTTAGAAAGAAGAGGCTATATTATTGAGGATGATTACGCCTCGGAATTTACTGTGTCTATGAAAATGGAGGATACTCTCTATAGCCTGAACCCTAATGAGAGAGTTATTTATGTAAATACCTTTTCTAAGACAATGGCTCCATCTTTTCGTGTAGGCTATATGGTTTTGCCCAAGGATTTGCTAGCACTGTTTCAGGAGCGTTTGGGCTTTTATTCCTGCACAGTACCTGTTTATGAGCAATATGTTTTGGCAGATTTTATTAAAGCAGGAGATTTTGAAAGACATATTAACAGGATGCGCAGAAGATTGCGTAGACATAGAGAAGAATAGGAAGAAGCTGCAGGTAAAAATTGGTTTCTTTCTAGGTGCTAGCTTTTGGCAACGAAATTTTCATTGTAACATTTTAAGCAAACTAGAGACCAAAACAAAATATGTGTAAAGTTGTTGTATACAACAAGGGCAGAATCATACGGAAAATGTACGCAAATAGTAGACAAAAAGGGAACTCGAAACACTAGGAAGCGTGGAAACAAAGAAGCCGATAAAATGGCTATTTTTTGCACAAAAAAATATAAAAAATTTCAAAAAGTGATTGACACAAAGTGTATAAGATGTTACAATATACCAGTATCGCAGACGAGCTATGCGCTTTTGGAGGTGCACATGGTGCTACTAGATGAATTGCAAAAAGCAGAAAGACGTAGTGTTGGTGTAAAGCAGGTTGAAAAAGCTGTGGCCAAGGCTAATGCCCTGAAGGTTTTTGTGGCATCTGATGCTGACCCAAGAGTGACGGCAAGAATGCTTGCCATGTGTGATGAAAAGCAGATTGAGGTAGTCACCGTAGAAACAATGCATGAGCTTGGCAAGGCCTGTGGGATTCATGTCAAGGCTGCTGCCGCAGTGATACTTAAAAACTGATAAGGGCTTGGAAATCCAAGTTTTTATAATCATTAAAATCTAATTGTTTGGAAAGGAGGTGCCGATATGCCTACAATTAACCAACTGGTTCGCAAAGGTAGAGAGGTTTTAAAATCTAAGTCTACTGCGCCCGCATTAAAAGAATGCCCGCAAAAACGTGGTGTTTGCACTCGTGTATATACCACTACTCCGAAAAAACCTAACTCTGCACTTCGTAAAGTTGCTCGTGTTCGTTTAACCAACGGCATCGAAGTTACCGCATATATCCCCGGCATCGGTCACAATCTTCAAGAACACAGCGTTGTTCTGATCAGAGGCGGAAGAGTTAAGGACCTTCCTGGTGTGCGTTACCACATCATTCGTGGCGCTCTTGATACTGCAGGTGTTGCAAACCGCAACCAATCTCGTTCCAAATACGGTGCGAAGAAAGCTAAAGCTAAGAAGAAATAATATCAAGAACACACAAATGACTAATTAAGGAGGTAAAAGTACATGCCAAGAAAAGGCCCCGTAACTAAAAGAGACGTACTGCCGGATCCGGTGTATGGCTCTAAATTATTAACTAGATTTATTAACAAGATTATGCTCGACGGCAAAAAAGGCGTAGCTGAGCGCATCGTATATGATGCTTTCGACCTGGTTCGTGCTAAGACCGGCAAGGATCCTCTGGAAGTATTTGATGCAGCAATGCAAAACGTTATGCCGTTACTGGAAGTTCGTGCTCGTCGTATCGGCGGTGCAAACTACCAAGTTCCTGTAGAAGTTCGCGCTGACCGCAAAACCACCCTCGGTATCCGTTGGCTGGTTAACTACTCCCGTCTGCGTGGCGAACGTACCATGTGCGAACGCGTTGCTGGCGAAATCCTGGACGCTTCCAATGGCACTGGCGCATCTGTAAAGAAACGTGAAGATACCCACAAGATGGCAGAAGCAAACAAGGCTTTTGCACATTATCGTTGGTAATCGCCTGATACAGACGATTTAGGAGGACAAAACAGTGGGCAGAGAGATAGCACTCGAAAGAACAAGAAACATCGGCATCATGGCTCACATCGATGCTGGTAAAACTACCACTACTGAACGTATTCTGTTCTACACCGGCAAGGTTCATAAGATTGGCGAAACCCATGAGGGTGCAGCTACCATGGACTGGATGGTTCAAGAACAAGAACGTGGTATTACCATCACTTCCGCAGCAACCACTTGCTACTGGGAAGGTTCTGAAAAACAATATCCGAGACATCGTATCAACATCATCGACACCCCGGGCCACGTTGACTTCACTGTAGAGGTTGAACGTTCCCTGCGTGTTCTGGATGGCTCCGTTGCAGTTTTCTGTGCTAAGGGCGGTGTTGAACCTCAATCTGAAACCGTATGGCGTCAGGCTGATAAATACCAAGTACCTCGTATGGCATATGTAAACAAGATGGACATCACCGGTGCTGATTTCTATCGTGTCGTAGATATGATGAAAGATCGCTTACATGCTAATGCAGTTCCCATCATGCTGCCTATCGGCTTCGAAGATACCTTCGAGGGTATGGTTGACCTGATTAACATGAGAGCAATCAAATATGACGACAAGCTGGGCAAAGACGAAGTATTCTGCGAAATTCCTGAAGATATGATGGAAAAAGCTGAAGAATACCGTGCAGCTTTAGTTGAAGCAGTTGCAGAGTCTGATGACGAGCTCATGATGAAATATCTGGAAGGCGAAGAGCTGACCGTTGAAGAAATTATGACCGGCATTCGTAAGCAAACCATCGCTTGCAAGATGACTCCGGTTGTTTGCGGTTCTTCCTACAAGAACAAAGGCGTACAACCTCTGCTGGATGCTGTAGTTGCTTTCATGCCTGCTCCGACAGACATTCCGCCTATCAAAGGCGTTAACCCTGAAACCGGTGAAGAAGACGTTCGTCCTTCCTCCGATGAAGAACCGTTTGCAGCACTGGCTTTCAAAATTGCAACTGACCCGTTTGTTGGTAAGTTAGCATTCTTCCGTGTATATTCCGGTAGCCTGACCAGTGGTTCTTATGTATATAACTCCACTAAAGGCAAACGCGAACGTATCGGTCGTATCCTGCAAATGCACGCTAACCACCGTGAAGAAATCGAAGTTGTTTACTCCGGTGATATCGCTGCTGCTGTAGGCTTAAAGGATACCACCACTGGTGATACCCTGTGCGATGAAAAGCACGAAATTATTCTGGAATCCATGGTATTCCCTGATCCTGTAATCTCCGTAGCTGTTGAGCCTAAGACCAAAGCTGACCAAGAAAAGATGGGCATCGCTCTGGCTAAGCTGGCTGAAGAAGATCCGACCTTCCGTGTTCACACTGATGCTGAAACCTCTCAAACCATTATTTCCGGTATGGGCGAGCTTCACTTAGACATCATTGTTGACCGTCTGCTGCGCGAATTCAAGGTAGCATGCACTGTAGGTAATCCTCAAGTTGCTTACCGTGAAACCATTCGCAAGACTGTAGATGCTGAAGGCAAGTTCGTTCGTCAATCCGGTGGTAAAGGTCAATATGGTCACTGCAAGCTGACCATTGAGCCTCAAGAACCTGGTGCTGGCTTCGCTTTTGAAAACAAGGTTGTAGGCGGCGCTATTCCTAAAGAATACATCGCTCCTATCGAAGCTGGTGTTAAGGAAGCTATGGAAAACGGCGTTGTAGCTGGCTATCCGATGGTTGACATCAAAGTTACCGTATATGATGGCTCCTACCACGAAGTTGACTCCTCTGAAATGGCCTTCAAGATTGCTGGTTCTATGGGCTTCAAGGCAGGCGCTGAAAAAGCTAACCCGACCATCCTGGAACCCTACATGAAGGTAGAAGTACTTGTTCCTGAAGAATACATGGGCGACGTAATCGGCGATTTGAACTCTCGTCGTGGTCGCATCGAAGGCATGGAAGCACGCAACGGCGTTCAAGCAATCCACGCATTCGTACCTCTGGCATCCATGTTCGGTTATGCAACCGACCTGCGTTCTAAGACTCAAGGTCGCGGCAACTACTCTATGGAAGTTGACCACTACGAAGATGTTCCCAAGAACATTGCCGAAGCAATCGTTGCTAAAAACAAAGGCACCAAATAATAGAGCCTTGTTTTAAATATTAAATAAGAATTTAGGAGGATTTTCAAAATGGCAAAAGCTAAATATGAAAGAACAAAACCCCATCTGAATATCGGCACCATCGGTCACGTTGACCATGGCAAGACCACTTTAACTGCTGCTATTACCAAAGTTCTGGCTGAAAAAGGCGGCGCAGAATTCATGGATTACTCCATGATCGATAAAGCTCCGGAAGAACGTGAACGCGGCATCACCATCAACACCGCACACGTTGAATATCAAACCGAAACCCGTCACTATGCACACGTTGACTGCCCGGGCCATGCTGACTATGTAAAGAACATGATCACTGGTGCAGCTCAGATGGACGGCGCTATCCTGGTAGTTGCTGCTACCGACGGCCCGATGCCTCAAACTCGTGAGCACATCCTGTTAG
This sequence comes from Phascolarctobacterium sp., assembly GCA_016302525.1. GTDB lineage: Bacteria > Bacillota > Negativicutes > Acidaminococcales > Acidaminococcaceae > Phascolarctobacterium_A. The sequence goes on from JAEDNJ010000010.1 coordinate 15,088, forward strand.
CTCGCCAAGTAGGCGTTCCTGCTATGGTTGTATTCCTGAACAAGGTTGACCTGGTTGACGACGAAGAGCTGTTAGAATTAGTAGAGATGGAAGTTCGTGAGCTGCTGTCTGCTTACGATTTCCCCGGCGACGACATCCCCGTAATCGCTGGCTCCGCTCTGAAAGCTCTGGAAGGCGACCCTGCTTATGTTGGCAAGATCGACGAATTAATGGCTGCTGTTGACAGCTACATTCCTCAACCGGAACGTGCTACCGACCTGCCCTTCCTGATGCCTGTCGAGGACGTATTCACCATCACTGGTCGTGGTACTGTTGCTACCGGCCGTGTTGAGCGTGGTACCGTTCATGTAGGCGACACTGTTGAAATCGTTGGTATGCAAGAAGAAAAGAAATCCACCGTTGTTACTGGCGTTGAAATGTTCCGCAAACTGTTAGACGAAGCAGTTGCTGGCGACAACATCGGCTGCCTGCTGCGTGGTATCGACCGCAAAAACATTGAGCGTGGTCAAGTTCTGGCAAAACCCGGTTCCATCCATCCTCACACCAAATTCAAAGGTGAAGTTTATGTACTGACCAAAGAAGAAGGCGGCCGTCACACCCCGTTCTTCAATGGCTATCGTCCCCAATTCTATTTCCGTACTACCGACGTTACTGGTGTAACCGAGCTGCCGGAAGGTACTGAAATGGTAATGCCTGGCGATAACGTAACCATGAAGGTAGAGCTGATCACCCCGATCGCTATCGAAAAAGGTCTGCGTTTCGCAATTCGTGAAGGCGGCCGTACCGTTGGTGCTGGTGTCGTTTCCGAAATCGTTGAAGATTAATTTCAACAAATAGTTAGTTCCAGTAAGTTCTGTGAGGGGTGCTGATCCCACCCCTCACATTCTTATGTCTGTTATATGGCCCTGCGATGATGTGAAAGGTTGCTTGCTGTGATAACAGGGAGATTTTCACGGAGTATGTCCGTTCTTAGAAACTGGGCGATTTTAGGAGGAAAATTATTAATGGCTAAATCTCAAAAGATTAGAATACGTTTAAAAGCGTATGACCACAAAGCACTCGATCAAAGTGCTGCAAAGATTGTAGAAACTGCAAAACGTACCGGCGCTCAAGTATCCGGTCCGATTCCCCTTCCTACTGAGAAAAACATCTACACTATTCTGCGTTCTCCTCATGTAAACAAGGATTCTCGTGAGCAATTCGAAATGCGTACTCACAAGAGACTGGTTGACATTCTGGAACCCACTGGTAAAACCGTTGATGCTTTAATGCGTCTGGACCTGCCTGCTGGCGTAGATATCGAAATTAAGCTGTAAGGGGAGGTACGACAATGGCTAAAGGTATTTTAGGCAAAAAACTGGGCATGACCCAAATTTTTGAAGCCGACGGTAGACAAACTGCTGTTACTGTTGTAGAAGCAGGCCCTTGCGTTGTACTTCAAAATAAAACCGTAGAAAACGACGGTTATAATGCTGTTCAAATCGGTTTCGGCGAAATCAAAGAAAAACACACTACTAAACCGATGAAAGGCCATTTTGACAAAGCAGGTGTTGCTCCTGTTAAATATGTCAAAGAATTACGTTTATCCGCTCCTTCTGAATATGAAGTTGGCCAAAAAATTACTGCTGATGTATTCGCTGCTGAAGAATTAATTGATGCAACTGGTATTTCTCGCGGTAAAGGTTTTGCAGGCACTGTTAAGCGTCACAATTTCGGTCGTGGACCTATGAAACACGGTTCTAAATCTCACCGTGAACCTGGTTCTATGGGCCCCATGCACTCTGGTCCTGGCGGTCGTGTTATCAAAGGTAAGAAGTTACCTGGCCGTATGGGCGGTGTACAAGTTACTGTTCAACGTCTGACCATTGCTCGCGTTGATGCAGAACGCAACTTAATTCTTGTTCGCGGTGCTATTCCTGGTGCTGCTGGTTCTTGCGTAGTTTTAAAAGAAACCGTAAAACCGAATAAGAAATAATTGATCGAAAGAAAGGAGGATGCTTCTAATGCCGAAGTTATCAGTATATAATATCTCCGGTCAAGTTACCGGTGAAATAGAATTAAATGATTACGTGTTTGGCGCTGAAATGAACGAAGCTGTTGTACATCAAGCAGTTGTTATGCAACAAGCTAACGAGCGTCAAGGCACTTCTGCTACCAAGACCCGCGGTATGGTTCGCGGTGGCGGCCGTAAACCTTGGAAACAAAAGGGTACCGGTCATGCACGTTGCGGTTCTATCCGTTCCTCTATCTGGGTAGGCGGCGGTTGCACTTTTGGCCCTCAACCTCGCAGCTATGCGAAGAAAATGCCTCGCAAAGCTCGTCGTCTGGCTCTGTGCTGCGCACTGTCCTCTAAGGTAGCAGCTGGTCAACTGGTTGTTGTTGAAGGCTTAGCTTTCGAAGCTCCTAAGACCAAAAATGTAGCAGCAATGCTCGCAGCTTTTGAAGCAGCTGACAAAAAAGCTTTAATCATCTCCGACGGTGCTAATGTTGCTCTCTCTGCAAACAATATCCCGAAGGTAAAAACCATCACCAACATGGGTCTGAACTGCGTAGACATCCTGAATGCTAACAAAGTAGTTCTGGCTAAAGAGCTGGTAGAAAAAATTGAGGAGGTGCTCGCATAATGGCTACTAATCCTCGCGACTTATTGATTCGTCCCATCATCACTGAGAAAACTTCTCAAATGATGTCTGAGAATAAATACACCTTCCAGGTTCCTCTGGATGCAAATAAAGTTGAAATCCGTCAAGCAATTGAAACCATTTTCAACGTAAAAGTAGAAAAAGTTAACACTGTTCGCGTACTGGGCAAAACCAAACGCATGGGCAGATTTGTTGGCAAACGTTCCGACTATAAGAAAGCAATCGTTAAGCTCGTTGCTGGTCAAAAGCTTCCGATTTTCGAAGGAATGTAATTAACGATTTGGAGGTAAATTAAATGGCTATTAAAAGCTTTAACCCGTATTCTCCTTCCAGACGCTTTATTACAGTGTCTACCTTCGAAGAGATTACGACTGACAAACCTTATCGTCCGCTGGTAGAAAAATTACAAGACCATGCTGGCCGTAACAATACTGGTAAAATGACCGTTCGTCATCAAGGCGGCGGCAACAAGAGAATGTATCGTATCATCGACTTCAAACGCAACAAGGACGGTATCCCCGCAAAGGTTGCTACCATCGAATACGATCCGAACCGTAACGCTCGCATTGCTCTGGTTAACTATGTTGACGGCGAAAAACGCTACATCATCGCTCCCCTGGGCTTAAAAGTTGGCGACAAGATCGAATCTGGCGCTGAAGCAGATATCAAGATTGGTAACTGCCTGCCTCTGAAGAACATTCCTCTTGGTACCACTGTTCACAACATTGAAATGAAGATTGGCAAGGGCGGCCAATTAGCTCGCTCCGCTGGTACTTCTGCTCAATTAATGGCTAAAGAAGGCGACTACGCTCTGCTGCGTCTGCCCTCTGGCGAAATCCGTAAGGTACACATCAACTGCCGTGCAACCATCGGTCAAGTTGGTAACATCGATGCAGAAAACATCACCATTGGTAAGGCTGGCCGTTCTCGTTGGTTAGGCATCCGTCCTGCTAACCGCGGCGTAGTAATGAACCCGAATGACCATCCGCACGGCGGCGGCGAAGGCCACTCTCCTGTTGGTCGTAAGCGTCCTGTTACTCCTTGGGGTAAATGCGCATTCGGTACTCGTAC
>JAEDNJ010000154.1 GCA_016302525.1 Phascolarctobacterium sp.
ATATGCTAAGCTATTTTTAGTTAAGGTCAGCAACGAAGCTAGAGACATTTCGTCTCTGGCTTTTTTGTTTCTCTCAAAGAGTGTTACGGAATGTTTTTTTGTGTATTTAGCACTTTACTAAAAGGAATTTTTAATAATTGTGTAGAATTATAGTATGTATATTGACTAGTGTATCCAAAGGCTAGTAAACGATATAACAATATATTATTCATGAGGAGGAATTAACTATGAAAAAATTTGCAGCAGCATTAGTAGCAATGGCTTGTGCAGCATCCCTCGTTGCAGGTTGCGGTGGCGGAGACAAAAAAGCAGCTCCTGCTGGCGATAAGAAGGCTGCAACCGCTAAGGTTGACCGCAGCAAAGAATTTATCACTGTTTTGACCGGTCCTACCAGTGGTATTTACTTCCCCATCGGCGGCGCATTCTCCAAGGTTGTTGGTGAAATGGGCTACAAAACCAGTGCAACTGCTACCGGCGCTACCGTTGAAAACATCAACGCTATCCGTACCGGCAAGGGCGAAATGGCAATCGCTATGAGTGACTCCGTAATCCAGGCATTTGAAGGCTTCGGTGCTTTCGAAGGCAAACCCAAGGCTCAAGACCTGCGCGTTATGATGGGTCTGTGGCCGAATGTTGTCCAAATCGTTACTACTAAGGATTCCGGCATTACCAAATTCTCTGACCTGAAGGGCAAGAGAGTTGGCGTAGGCGCTCCTAACTCCGGCGTAGAGCTGAACGCTCGCATGATGTTCGAGGCTCACGGCATGACCTACAAGGATGCAAAGGTTGACTATTTGTCCTACGGCGAAGCTATCGGCCAAATCAAAAACGGTCAATGTGATGTTGCCTTCGTAACCTCTGGTCTGGGCAATGCTACCATTAAAGAATTAGGCACCCAAAAAGAAATCGTTTTCGTCCCTGTTGAAGGCGAAGGCATGAAGGCTCTGCAAAAGAAATACCCCTTCTATATTCAATGGAAGATTCCTAAAGAAACCTACGGCACCAAGGTTGACACCCCGACCGCTGCTGTTATGAACGTAATGCTCGTTTCCAAGAACCTGTCTGACGAGGTTGTATACGACCTCTTAGACGGCATTTACTCTGCTAAGGGTCTGGAAACCATCGGCGCTTCTCACGCAACTGCTAAGAGAGAAATTAAACCCGAAACCGCTCTGCGTGGCATTAAGGGCACCAGCCTGAAGCTCCATCCGGGCGCTGAAAAATATTACAAGGATAAGGGCATCATTAAATAATTTAGCCTTTACATAAGCTTATGAAGCGTAAAATAGTTCTTGTAGCTGTTCTAATCTGTACGGTTGCTGCCGGGCTCCTTGCCTGGCAGCAGCTCAATTCTAAGCGTTTTTTGGTTATTTCTGATTATAAGAGTCACAAGGTATACGCAAAGCATACCATCAAAGCTAACGACAAGCTTTTCTTCGGTTGGGTACATTCCTTAGAAAAGATCCCCTGGCATGAGTATTATCATATTACAGACAAAGATACCTTGATCCTCGAAACGATATCCTTTCCTGCCTTTGGCGCGGGTATTCCGGCCAATCGGGGAAAGAAGGTACGCGTAGAAAATGGTCTTATCTATATGGAAGAAATAAATCAGGAATTTGCGCAATTTGATTGGTTAAATTCTCATTTTGCTACCCGCGACATAAAAATCAACGGCAAGCTGTGGCTCACTGGTAAAGATTTGCCTGAGCACGAGAGACTCATACTAAAAATTGAAAGAGGGGGATTATAGTGTCAGAAGAAAAAAAGACTATATCCTTAGACCAGGATAATTCGGCTGAAGGTCTAGCAATGCAGGCTCAGGGCGAAAAGATTATGAAAAAGCTCGACAAGGAGTCCGCTACCCGTACTCTTAGCGGTCCTGTGAAGAAGCTCTTCTTCGTCCTCTGTATTATCGTATCCTGTTATCATCTTTATACCGCTGCCTTTGGCAGTCCTCTGGTATTAATTCACCGTTCTATTCATGTAGCTATGATGTTAGCTATGACCTTTATTATGTATCCCATGTGCTCTAAGAGCGACCACTCCAAGCCCAGTATTCTGGACTGGATTTTCGTACTGCTCTCTATGGCTGCGCCCATCTACATGGCTACCGACTATCTGGGTATCGTAGAGCGTGCCGGCATGGCCAGCGACATGGATATGTACATGGCAACCCTCCTGACAGTGCTGGTGCTGGAGGCCTCTCGTCGCGTGAGCGGCAACACCCTGTCAATCTTAAGTATCATCTTCATTCTCTATGGACTTTACGGGCGCTCCATGCCGAGCCTCTTTATGCACCGTGGCTACGACTGGTATTCCCTGTCCAATCACTTCTTTGCAAATACCGAGGGTATCTATGGTACCTCCGTTGACGTAGCTGCCAGCTACATTTTCCTCTTCATCCTTTTTGGCTGTGTTATGCAAAAATGCGGCATGGGTCAATTCTTCAACGACATTGCCCTGGCTCTGGCAGGTCACACCAAGGGTGGTCCGGCAAAGGTTTCTGTTATCGCCTCCGGCTTCCTGGGCTCTATCAACGGCTCTGCGGTAGCGAATGTAGTAACCACGGGCGCCTTCACCATTCCGCTGATGAAGAAAACTGGCTATTCCAAGGAATTCTCCGGCGCTGTTGAATCTGCCGCTTCCGTAGGCGGTCAGCTGCTTCCCCCCATCATGGGCGCCGCAGCCTTCATCATGGCCGAAATGCTGAGCGTAAAATACTCGCAAATTATCGTTTGGGCTGCTATCCCTGCCCTGCTCTACTACCTGGGCATTATCATTCAGGTACAGCTGCGTGCTTCTAAGGACGGTCTCGTAGGCCTGCCGAAGGACCAGCTGCCCAAGGCTGGCGAGGTTATGAAAAAGCAAGGCCATCTGTTACTGCCCGTACTCTTCCTGCTCTATATGCTGTTCTTTAGCGGCACCACCGTTATTTACTCCGCAGTATTAACCATCGTCGTAACCATCGTCGTTTCTATGTTCCGTAAGGAAACCCGCATGAGCCTGAACGATTTTATCGATGCTCTGGCTCTGGGCGCTAAGCAGACTGTTTCTGTAGCAGTTGCCTGTGCCTGCGTAGGCATTATCATTGGCGTTTCCAGTAAGACCGGCTTTGGTCTGACCATGGCTAACACCATTATTTCTCTGGGCGACACCAGTATCCTCTTCACGCTGGTCTTCACCATGATTACCTGTATGATTCTGGGTATGGGCCTGCCCTCTATTCCCGCTTATATTATCACCGCTTCTATCGCAGCTCCTGCTCTGGCTAAGCTGGGCATTGCTCCTGGTGCAGCGCATATGTTCTCCTTCTACTATGCAATGTTTGCAAACCTGACTCCGCCTGTAGCCCTGGCCTCCTTCGCTGCAGCTGGCCTCTCTGGTGGCGACCCCATGAAGACAGGCTTTGCCTCTGTTAAGCTGGCTATCGCAGGCTTCATCGTGCCCTTCATGTTCGTCTACTCGCCACAGCTCATGCTTATCGACACCACCCTGCTGCAGGGGCTGTGGGTAACAGTATCTGCCTGCGTAGGCGTATTCATGATTGCTGTTGCTGTTGAAGGCTACTTCAAGGCTCCTGTGGCTATGTGGCTCCGTGCCATCATCACCATCGGTGCTCTTGGCCTGATGAACCCCGGCGTAGAAACTGATGCTATCGGCATTGGTCTCTTAGCTCTGCTCATCTTCCTGCAAAGCAAGAAGGCAAAGGCTTTAGAAGCTAAATAACTTCTAAAGTGAAATATCTAAAAAATTGGGGCTGTAAAAAAAGTCCTAATTAAAGAGAGCCTGAATCAAGTCGATT
>JAEDNJ010000155.1 GCA_016302525.1 Phascolarctobacterium sp.
CTATGATGGCTTTAAGGCTGAGGAATTGAGCTTTACTGAAGAAGAAAAGATAGTCATTAGAAACAAGGTAAACGACCCAGCGTTTGACCCTGCAACTATGGCCTCGGCCTCTATCTACGATTGCAGGTTCAATAGTGCGCTCTCCTTTGTCTTTACGAAAGCTTTGCAAAAGAAAGCTTTGCAAGAACATAAGAATTCTGGTATCTTCGTTATTGAGGATTCGCAAATTCTTAATAACGCTGCTGTAAAAAGAGAGTACAGCAGTGAGATTTGGCAGCTCAATAGCGATGGTACGACCAAGTATCTAGGCAAGGTGTACAAGATTGCTGGTCTCACTAGTTTGCTTGATATGGATCTGTCTGAAACGGATAAGCAGTATAAGTTCTATAAAGAGGGGATTAAAACAGTAAGTGAGCAAAACGATAAAGAAAGCCTTAAAAATAAGGTTGCTAGTTTGGAAACTTCCGTAAATAGCTTTCAAAATCCACCTACAAGTGCTTCTGACCCTAGTTATGCAGAAAACTACAATAAGAGATATGTCGAAATAACTAGCAGCAATCAATATAGCACCAATATCAAGTCTGGTGATAAGGATATTGACCTGTATATCGAAAATGATTCAGGAGGAAATATTGACCTAGATAATGCTGCCTTCGGTGGAGCTACAAGGATTAAGAATTTATACATTAAATCTGATAAGGATATCAATATTAAAGCTAGCAATATTGTCTTTAATAATATCTACGCTGATCAGGCTAAGCTTTCCCTGTCTGGTATAGAAAATGTGTATAAGGGACAAATTTTTGCAGGAACAATAGATTTACAGGAAACAAATTCTCATTTCCTGAAAAACTTTGCTCTTAACAGTGCAGGTGCCTTGAATTTTAAAGGCAATAGCAATTTGACGATGGGCAGAAGCAGTGTTGTGATGAAGGCAACAACTGGACTGACTATTTTAGAATAGGGTAGTGCTTCTTTCTGTGATTGAAAAAATGTAAAATTTTTCACAAAAACTCCTCGAAAAAAAGAGGAGTTTTTGAATTTGTGTCGAATAGGATACAGGTACACAATGGTGTTTTTATATTTATAAGGCATATGGAGGTAAAAGATATGCATAGTTACACAATGGATCTCGGTGGCAGACCTTTAACTATTGAGTCTGGCGAGATCGCAAAGCAAGCAAATGGCGCTGTATTAATTCGTTATGGTGAGACTGCTGTTGTTGTAGCAGTAACCGGTACTAAAACCCCGCGTGAGGGTGTTGATTTCTTCCCCCTGACTGTTGACTTTGAAGAGAAGGCTTATGCTTCCGGCAGAATCCCCGGTGGCTTTATTAAAAGAGAAGGTCGTCCTGGTGAGGCGCAAATTCTGACCAGCCGCCTGATTGACCGTCCTATCCGTCCCATGTTCCCTGATGGCTACCACAATGATGTACAAATCGTTGCTACTGCCGTTTCTATTGACCCTGACAACGCTCCCGACATCCCGGCTATGATTGGCGCTTCCTGCGCTCTGTCTATTTCTGATATTCCCTTTGAGGGTCCTATCGCTGGCGTGCGTGTTGGCTTAATTGATGGTCAATTCATCATCAACCCGACCCTGGCTCAGGCTGAGGTTTCTCTGCTGAACCTAGCTGTTGCTGGTACTAAGGATGCTATCCTCATGGTAGAGGCTGGTGCTAAAGAAATCAGCGAAGAGGTTATGCTGGATGCAATTTGGTTCGCTCATGGCGTAATCAAGGAATTAGTTGAATTCCAAGAGAAAATCGTTGCTGAAATCGGCAAGGTGAAGATGGAAGTTCCTGTTTACGAGCCTCCTGCTTTCTTAGTAGATGAAATCGCTGCTTATGGCTCTGATATGCTGAAGGATGCTCTCATGGATGCTAACAAGCTGGAGCGCGAAGAAAACGTTGCTAAGGCTAAGGCACAAATCGCTGAAGTATTCATGGAAAAATATCCTGACAACGCAGCTGATGTTGCTTACATTACCCAAAAGCTGGTTAAGAAGATTGTTCGCCGCACTATCTCTGTTGACAAGATTCGTCCCGATGGCCGTCAATTAGAAGAGGTTCGTCCTGTAACCTGCCGTGTTGGCCTGCTGCCTCGCGTGCATGGCAGCGGTCTCTTCACCCGTGGTCAAACCCAAATCTTAAACTGCCTGGCTCTGGCTCCTCTGCGTGATGCGCAAATTATTGAGGGTATGGGTCGTGAATATACTAAACGCTACATTCACCACTATAATTTCCCGCCCTATTCTGTAGGCGAGACCAAGCCTCTGCGCAGCCCTGGCCGTCGTGAAATTGGTCACGGTGCTCTGGCTGAGCGTGCTCTGCTGCCTGTTCTGCCCTCTGAAGAGGAATTCCCGTATGCAATTCGCCTGGTTTCCGAGGTTCTGGAATCCAACGGCTCTTCCTCCATGGGTTCTGTTTGCGGCAGTACCCTGTCCCTGATGGATGCTGGTGTTCCCATTAAGGCTCCTGTAGCAGGTGTTGCTATGGGTCTTGTCAAGGATGGCGATTACTTCACTATTCTTACCGATATTCAAGGCTTAGAGGATGCTCTGGGCGATATGGACTTTAAGGTAGCTGGTACTGAAAAGGGTATCACCGCTATTCAAATGGATATTAAGATTGACGGTATCAACAAGGACATCTTCACTCAAGCGCTGGCTCAAGCTAAGCGTGGTCGTGCCTGGATTATGGCTAAGATGATGGAGTGCATTTCCGAGCCGCGTAAAGAGCTGAGCAAGTACGCTCCGAAGATTACTTCTATTCAGGTTGACCCTGAAAAGATTGCTAAGGTTATCGGTCCTGGCGGCAAGATGATTAAGAAGATTGTTGACGAAACCGGCGCTAAGATTGATATTGATGACAATGGCACTATTTCCATTGCAGCTGTTGACAGCGAATCTGCAGCTAAGGCTATTGATATGATTAACGCTATTACTGCTGAAGCAGAGCCCGGCAAAATCTATACTGGCAAGGTTACTCGTCTGATGAACTTTGGCGCATTCGTAGAGATTCTGCCTGGCAAGGAAGGCTTAGTACATATTTCCCAACTCTCCACCGAGCGTGTAGAAAAGGTTGAGGATGTTGTTTCTGTTGGTGATGAAATCGTAGTTAAGGTTACAGAAATTGACCAAAAGGGTCGCATCAACCTGTCTCGTAAGGCTGTTTTAACCAAGGGTCTGTCTAAATAATTTTCTTTGACTTATAAAACAAACTGGGGCTGTCCATAGGGCAGCCCTTTTTTACAAGCAGTAAGGAGGCTAATAATGCGTAAACGCGGCTTTGAAAAGGTTACTAAATATCTAGAGGTTGATTTTCCCATGCCTGAGCGCAAGACTGAGCTGAGCGCAGGCTATGACTTTTGCTTGCCTGAGGATGTAATTCTTTACCCTGGCAGACTGCAGCTCGTACCTACAGGCGTTAAGGCTTATATGCAGGCTGGCGAATACTTAGGTATGCATATTCGTTCCAGCATGGCGGTAAAAAAGCATATTATGCTGGTGAACAATGTGGGCATTATTGATGCAGATTACTACAACAATCCTGATAACGAAGGTCATATTATGCTGGCGCTTTTAAATACTGGTGATAAGGTTATTGTTCTGCCGAAGGATGAGCGTGTTGCCCAAGGCATTTTCTACAACTACCTTACTAGTGATGATGATGCGCAGGCGGCAAAGGCTGTGCGTGGCGGCGGCTTTGGCAGCACTGATAAATAAGCTTATTTTACTAGCTCCTATCCCAGATGTATTGAAGCATCTGGGATTTTATT
>JAEDNJ010000011.1 GCA_016302525.1 Phascolarctobacterium sp.
TAGCTTAATTATAAACCAAGCTCCTGCTAATGTCAATGTCTATTTGTTGAAGACTTATTGCTTTCTAATACACTGACAAAAGCACTTAAAATAGTTGCATACTATTATCATTATGCTGAATTGCAATAGATGTGCTTATAATATTTGCACTTTTCTAATGCACTAACAAATAAAATTAGTATTGCAAATAGCTATTTCTTTTTAACCTGTAGGCTTCTTACGGATACATCCACATTCTTGACAGTCATGGCAGTCATATATTCAACCTTCTGCTTAATATGAGCCTGGAGCCGTTTAGTAATGAGCTGAATTTTTTCGCCGTAGTAAAGCACTACCTCTATGCGAATTACTAAGCCCTTACTATTATCACTACGACGACGCAGACGAGCCCGTCTCAGCGCAGCAACACCATCCGTATCGTCAGCAACCAGCCTGACAATATCATAAATAGCATCATCCGCTACCAAGAGCTTACCATAAAAGCTAAAAGCAGGGCGTACTATTGAACGGTCGCTGGCATTGGCCTGCTTGCGGTCCTTAGAGAAAATGTTATAGGGTAAATCCGCAAAATAACCCGTAAAATGAGGCTTTAGCTCTACACTAGGCACAGGCACAATGTGCTTGCCATCATGCAGGCGTGAATAGCGGGCCTTTTTGATTTCCTCCTTTGTAGCAATATCGCTGATATACACCGTCCTAATCGGCTTGGGCGCTTCTAGCTTAGCCACAATTTTGAGAATCATCTTATCGGAGGTAGCAATAATCAATAAGCGCTGCACATCATTCTCTGGATTATGCAGGGCTTCACGCACTACACGAGCATGCTCAGGGTCTGTAAAGATAGCCCTCTTAACAGCCTGAACCCTATTATCTTCATTTTTTGCTGAAGTACCTGCCAGAATCTTGGTGCCCTTAATCAAAAGGCCGTCATCAATAATGGCATCACACTTATTCTCAAAGGCAACGCCAATAGCTCTATGACTTTTACCAGTTCCCGAAGGTCCTACAAAAGCAACAACTTCCATAACTTTCGACTCACTTATAATTAATCAATTCTGCTGTATTTTCGTAAAGCACCTTCCATATGCCGAGCTCAGCAGGAAATCTATCAGGGATACCATGAAAATCACTGCCACCACTCACTAGCAAATTATACTGTTTAGCTAGGGCCAACCATTTTTTCTTATTGCCATCCTCTAAGACACTGGGGTGCCAGATTTCTATACCATCAAAGGGAAGACTGCTCACTAGCTGCTCAGGAAGGCTCTTATCCCGAATTTCACTAGGATGAGCTAGGACAGCCAAGCCCTTGGCTTGATGAATAAGCTCTACAGCCTCTTTCGGGCTGAGCTTAGGCTGCTCCACATAGCAGGGACCGCCCCGATGAAGATACTTGTCAAAGGCTTCCTGCACGCTAGCAACATAGCCCTTAGCCACCATAACCTTAGCTATGTGAGGTCGCCCTACAGTCCTTGCCTTATGGTCGCAGGCCTCTACTGTAATATCCATGCCTAAAGCACGACATTTTTCTACCATAGCTTCGAGCCTGTGCTCGCGTTTATGGCGTAGCTCGTTCATTTTTTCCAGCAACGGTACACAATCAGCGCTCACATGATAGCCCAGCACATGAATATCGTTTTGCTCTAGCTGCGTGCTTAGCTCTACCCCACGCAGAACCCTGATAGCCGGCTCTGCTTGCCCCTTATTATGGCGCTCTGCCTCAGCAAAGGCCCTGTCAAAGCCATTCCAGGAATCATGGTCCGTGATGGCTATAACCTTAATCTGCTTCTCTACAGCAGCCCTTACCAGCTCCTCTGGCGTATATCTGCCATCTGAATAAGTGCTGTGCAGATGTAAATCCACTAGCATTAGAGCTTACCTACCCAACGAATTAAGGACATCGTACCAAAGGCAGTACCGCCTAAAACCTTGAAGCCCTTAGTCTTTTCGGCGCTGGAGGTACCGCCAATGTCAATATGAGCCCAAGGTGTACCCTCCTTGACAAACTCGCCGATAAATAAACCGCCCGTGATGCAGCCACCTTTACGACCAGCACTGTTTAGCAAATCTGCCACCTCGCTCTTAATAGCCTCCTTAAGCTCTGGCAGGCTGGGCAACACAAAGAGACTCTCACCTGCACGCTTACCTGCAGCCACAAGGTCTGCCCCTAAGCCCTCGTCATTAGTGATAATAGCACTGGTCTCAGTACCTAGAGCTATTATCGCTGCGCCCGTCAGGGTAGCAATGTCAATAACCTTTGCAGCCCCCAGCTCACAAGCATACCAGACTGCATCTGCCAGCACCATGCGACCCTCTGCATCCGTAGAAATAACCTCAATGGTCTTGCCATTAGCAGCTCTGACAATATCACCAGGGCGTTGGGCATTGCCGCCCGGCATATTCTCTGCACAGGCCATAATAGCCATTAAATTAACAGGCAGCTTCAGCTCGGCAACGGCCTTAATTGCACCCAGCACGCAGGCTGCACCCGTCATATCGTCCTTCATTTCACCCATATTGTCAGAGGGCTTAATAGAAATACCACCGCTGTCAAAGGTGATACCCTTGCCGACAAAGGCTACATAGGGCTCGTCTCCTGCTCCTTGATAGCTTAAGGTAATCAGGCGTGGCTTATGCACGCTTCCCTGTCCCACGGCTAAGAGAGAGCACATTTTTTTCTCTGCCATGTCATTTTCGTCTAAAACTTCTAGCTTTAAGCCTAGGTCACCAGCAACCTCAGCAGCCTTTGCGGCCATAACCTCAGGATAGACAACATTGCCAGGCTCATTTACTAAATCACGGCTCATAGAAACGGCACTGGAAATAATAGCAGCCTTTTCCATGACAGCCTGAGCAGCCTCAACCTCGGTAAATATGGTGATGTCCATAGGCTCTACGGGCTTTGCCTCAGACTTATACTTGGTAAAGCTATAAGCGCCTAAATACAGGCCCTCTGCTACAGCCTGCAGATAATGTGCACGCTTGCTATTTTGCAAAATGGGTGCAATGAGAGCAACCTTTTTCGCTTTCAGCTTACGCAGCTCGCGTACCGCCTCACCTGCAGCAATGCGGAAATTATTCGGCTTGCAGTCCTTGCCCCTGCCACAGCCAACTAAAAGAACCTTTACCAGCTCTGTGCCCTCGACAACGGTCAGGCTGCGCAGCTCACCTGGCTCAAAGATGTCGCCTACATTGGCAAGATAAGCTTCTACCGTAACTGCTAAATTCTTCGGCAGGCTAACATGAGCTAAGGCAGGCACACATTCCTTGCACACGAACAAAGCTACTGCATCTACACCTTGAAAACTATTTGCTTCTATTCTCGCTGCCACGCAGCTGACATTATTAACCATCATAGACCTCCTATAAATCTTGACTTCATACTAATTTACTAACATCTTTTAGTATTATATATTTTTAATAAATAGCTACTAAAACTATTTATACTCTGCACAGGTTATAAGCTCATCCCTAAAGGTAGCCCCATTAGAGCGAACTAATTTTAAATCACTGACCACAACGCGCATAGCTCTTTGCCGTTCACCCTTGACAAAGTGACTGCCTAAGCAATGCAGGACAAAGGGTTCCCCATCACATTTACCCAGATAGAGCATAATGTGACCATCCATATAGAGGGTTGCTCCAGGCATTAGTTGGCGAATCTGGGCTTCACGAGCCTCCTTGTTCATGCCCTCTAAAGGATAGTTTTTGCCAGCGGTAGCCGCCTGCTCGTCTGCTGCACGGGGCAGCATAATGCCCACTGTTCTATACACATCTGCTACTAAAGAGGAGCAGTCTACAGAATTCTTTAAACCACCCCAGCCATAGGGCATATTATAATGCGCAAAGGCCGCCTTAAGAATATTATTCGAGGTATAGGGAACATAACCCTTGTGCACAGAAGGAGCTATTTCCTTTTTATTAACCTCCTTGTAAACATGAACAAGCTTATTAGTATTAAAATCACGCACAGGAAGATCCAGCGTATAGGTATTCTTGGTTTCCTTGGTGATAAAAAGCTTTGCTCCCTGCTGCCATAAAAGCGTTTCCTTATGAGAAGGCAGCTGCACCGGCAAGGTCTTGGCTGTTACCACATAAAACTTCTTAGGATTAACATAGTTCAGCCATTCTGCTTTCTCGGTAAAGGCTAAATCCAGCCTAGATACCCAGCCATAATAATTGTAGGCCTGTACGAAATAAAAATAACCATTAGCACTTTGGTGCTGCACTACGACGGGCTCGCCCGGGTCTAAAACAGTCTCCTGCAGCACATCAAAATCTGTATCGTTTTCGTAGTAAAAGAGCCCCTGTCCTGTCGGCAAGTAACGCATATTAGTGCGGCGTACTACCACAGCATAGCGGTTAGTCACATTTTCACCAATAGCGCCAATATTAGTTTGCTCACGCAGCACATTCTTATAACGGTCGCTGACCAGCTTATTATTAAGATACAAATCATCCTCTAGCACCTGATAATCAGCAATGCGCGTTTTTAAGGACATACCGCTGCTGGTTGCAGGGAAATTTGCTAAATCAACCACAGTTCTGCTTAATCCGCGAATATTAGCATTAAAGTTCTTTATTCCCTGCTCATTGAGCAGCAGCTTATCGCCATCATTATTAATTTTCATCCAATAATCAGCTGTAATTAAGGGGGCGTAATTAGTAATACCCTCAGCCTGAGCTGTGACTGTAAAAGCTAGCCCCAGCATTAGACATACGATAGTAAGTAATCTTTTCATATTCTATCTCCCTAAAAATGACTACACTTATACAAATATTATTATATGCTTAATGGATGTAAAATGCAATAAAAAACTAGGCTCCTACAACCTTCCTTGATCTAGCAAGTCGATAAATATTTTACACATCCTAAAGATAGTGTTTAAAATGTGCTAATTTTTTGCTATAATGGTGGTGATAAATACGAGAAGGAGAGATTACTATGCAAAACAGACAATTATTAGTTTTAATCACAGCACTTGCTTCTATAGGCTATGGCATCTTTACCAAAGAGCCAGCCCGTGTTATGCAAAAGGCTATCACTATCTGCCTGGAGTGTATCGGCATTGGTTAAGCGTAGTTTTATACAATGGCTTTCAGCCCTACTCTATAATGCCAATCTCCCCGGTTTTATCAGCGGACAGCTCTACCGTGGTCCTCTAAAGACAGTGTGTATTCCTGGTCTTAACTGTTACTCCTGTCCTGGTGCCTTGGGAGCCTGCCCCTTGGGCTCTCTGCAAAGCTCTTTTACTGGTGTTGTCCTTCATTTTCCCTTTTATGTTTTAGGCACGATAATGCTTATTGGTCTACTATTAGGAAGACTTATATGCGGCTGGGCCTGTCCCTTTGGCTTAGTACAGGATCTGCTGTATAAATTGCCGACACCAAAAATCAGGCTCCGACCCAGCCTGCAAAAGCTAAGCTTGCTTAAATATCTAATCGCAGTGCTTTTTCTTTTTGTGCTGCCCTTAAGCTTTTATTATCTTGATGGTATTGGGGTCCCAGCCTTTTGTAAATATATCTGTCCTGCTGGAACCCTTGAAGCTGCTCTTCCTTTAGCTCTTGTTAAAATATATATTCGTAATGAGCTGGGAGCTTTATTCAGCTGGAAGCTAGCAATACTAATCTTCCTTTGTATTACAAGCACCTTGATTTATCGCCCTTTCTGCCGCTTTATCTGCCCCTTAGGAGCCATTTATTCCATCTTTAACAGGCTTTCGGTATATGGCGTTAAAATTGATAAGCATAAATGTATTGGCTGTGACAGCTGCTTACACCACTGCCCTATGCAGTGCGAGCAGGTTGGCGATAGAGAGTGTATCCACTGCGGTGAGTGCGCTAAAGTATGTCCGACTAAGGCAATTTCCTTCGGTAAAAAATAGCGCAACTTATTGAGCAATATGCTAAAATAGCAAATATTTATCGCGCTGAAGAAAAGTTGCTTAGCTTTATTTAAGCAATGAGAAACTTATTTTGTCATCATTCTATTATATTTTGGAGGTTTATCATGAAAAAAGTATTGACAAGTATAATTCTTACGATTTCCCTCACAGCCTTAATAGGCTATAGCAATATTGGCAAATCTACGGCTGACAATAGGCCAGCACATACTGTAACCATGGCCAAGGCTGAGGCAGCTGCTAGCCAAGCTGCCCCTGACTTTAACTTTACTGACCTAGCTACAGGAACAACCATGAAGCTTTCCGATTTGCGGGGAAAGCCTGTATACCTTAACCTTTGGGCTACCTGGTGTCCTCCTTGCGTAAGAGAATTACCTCACATACAGGCAAAGTATGAGCAATATAAGGATAGAATTCATTTTCTTGCTATCAGCATCGACAATGAACAAGAGGCTCCGTTGAGCTTTCTTAAAAGTAAAGGCTATAGCTTCCCTGCTGGCTTTGGCAATCCTAGAGAAATATCTTCTCTTTATCGGGTCGAAGCTATACCTGTATCCTACATTATAGATGCCAATGGTATCATAAAGGCTAAAAAGCTTGGCTCTATGGATGCAGCCACTCTTGAAAGCTTTCTGAAAAACGCAGAGTAGTATATGCTAAACTATTAACATAATCATTTTCCACTTTTGGCATTTTGATCTTCTCCTAATGTGAATTTACTTTGACTGGCAGGTCATTAGTATCACATTAGGAGTTTTTTATTGCTTTCCCAAAACCTATTTGAGCTACTCGATTATTGCTTGGTTTTCTACAACAATGGGCCTCCCCCATCGCTCAGTTGTTTTAGTGGTTGTTCCAAATTGAGTTTGAGCTATTCCATATTGTGTATGTAGTCTAGTGTGTAGCATTCTCCATAATATGTTGGTTTGCTATTCCATTAGCTTACTAGTATAGATAATAACAAAAACAAGAACCGCCACAACTTGTGTGACGGCTCTTAAAAGAAGTTTTAACGATTATTGTTTCTCAGTAATCAGCTCATGCCACTCTTGCAGGCTCATAACCTCACTTTGACCATTCTTTAAGGTCTCGTAAACGCCATTGGCAGCAGCCTTAGCAGCATCAGTAGTAGTCAGATAAGGAATACGATATTTAATAGCACTCTTACGCATATAGCTATCGTCAAAAGCAGCATTCTTGCCAGCCGGAGTGTTCAGAATCAGGCTTACCTCGCCATTAATCATCATATCAGCCAGGTTAGGCTGCGGCTCCCACATCTTGTTAACCTTGGTAACAGGCAGTCCAGCCTTTTCAATAGCCTTGGCAGTGCCAGCAGTAGCAACAACCTTAAAGCCGTT
The DNA here is from genome assembly GCA_016302525.1 of Phascolarctobacterium sp. Classification (GTDB taxonomy): domain Bacteria; phylum Bacillota; class Negativicutes; order Acidaminococcales; family Acidaminococcaceae; genus Phascolarctobacterium_A. The sequence continues at coordinate 7,262 of JAEDNJ010000011.1, forward strand.
GTCGATAAACTCCTTAGCAACAACTACAGCCTTGTATTTATCCTCATCATTAACAGAAATAAGCAGGGTACCAGACAGCGGCAGTGGGGACTTAGCTCCCTCTTCAGCCTTGAAGAAGGCTTCACCAACAGTCTTAGCAATGCCCAGAACCTCACCAGTAGAGCGCATTTCAGGTCCTAAGAGCGGGTCAACCTCCGGGAACATATTAAAGGGGAATACAGCCTCCTTAACACCATAGTAAGGAATAACCTTTTCCTTCAAATCTGCAACAGGGGACTTGCGACCAGTTAATTGACCTGTAATAATGTCGGTTGCAATGGGAACCATAGAAATGCCGCAAACCTTGGAAACCAGGGGTACGGTACGGGAAGCACGGGGGTTAGCCTCCAGAACATATACCTTGCCATCCTCGATAGCATATTGCATATTCATCAGACCAACAACATTCATTTCCACAGCAATCTTGCGAGTGTATTCCTTGATAGTTGCCAGATTTTCCTCACTGATATGCTTAGAGGGCAAAATACAAGCGGAGTCACCAGAGTGAATACCAGCTAATTCAATATGCTCCATAACAGCAGGAACAAAGGCATCAGTGCCATCTGCAATAGCATCTGCCTCACATTCCAGAGCCTCAGACAGGAAGCGGTCAATCAAAATAGGACGGTCCGGAGTTACGCCAACAGCAGCAGCCATGTAGCTTACCATTTGCTCATCATCATGGACAACCTCCATGCCACGACCGCCTAATACATAGGAAGGACGTACCATTACAGGATAGCCAATCTTTTGGCCCAGGGCAATAGCTTCCTCTACAGTGGTTGCCATGCCAGATTCAGCCATAGGAATACCCAGCTTATCCATTACCATACGGAATTGGTCACGGTCCTCTGCCAGGTCGATAACCTCAGGAGTAGTGCCTAAAATGTTTACGCCCTCCTCCTTCAGCTTAGCAGCCAGGTTCAAAGGAGTTTGACCGCCGAATTGAGCAATTACACCCACCGGTTTTTCTTTCTTATAAATGCTCAGAACATCCTCTAAGGTTAAGGGCTCAAAATAAAGCTTGTCAGAGGTGTCATAGTCAGTAGATACAGTTTCAGGGTTGCAGTTAACAATGATGGTTTCAAAGCCCAGCTTCTTCAAGGACTTAGCAGCATGTACGCAGCAGTAGTCAAATTCAATACCTTGGCCGATACGGTTAGGACCGCCGCCCAGAATCATAATCTTCTTCTTATCAGAAACCTTGTTATTGTCAGCAGCGTTATATGTAGAATAATAATAAGCGCTGTCAGGAGTGCCGCTTACGTGTACACCATCCCAAGCTTCTTCTACACCAATGGCTTCACGAGCATGACGAATATCGTCCTCAGAAACCTCCAGAATTTGGCTCAGGTATTTATCAGAGAAACCGTCCTTCTTAGCCTGTGCCAATGCCTCAGCAGGAGGAACAGAGCCCTTATATTGCAGTAAAGCTTCTTCCTCTTCTACCAGCTCTCGCATTTGGTTAACGAAATATTCTTTAACAGAGGTCAGGTTCCAGATTTCTTCGTTAGTAGCGCCCTTACGAATAGCCTCATACATAATGAAGTGGCGCTCGGAGGAAGCAGTGCCTAATAGCTTCAGCAGCTCTTCCTTACTCATGTCATAATAATTATTAACATGACCCAAGCCATAGCGGCCCTTTTCCAGAGAACGAATAGCCTTTTGGAAGGCTTCCTTATAGTTTTTGCCGATACTCATTACCTCGCCTACGGCGCGCATTTGCGTACCCAGCTTATCATCAACGCCCTTGAACTTTTCAAAAGCCCAACGAGCAAATTTTACTACTACATAATCTCCATCAGGATAATATTTATCGAGAGTACCATATTTACCGCAGGGTAAATCAGCCAAGGTCAGACCAGAAGCCAGTTTAGCAGAAACTAAAGCAATGGGGAAACCAGTTGCCTTAGAAGCCAGTGCGGAGGAACGAGAGGTACGCGGATTGATTTCAATTACTACTACACGACCATCTTTAGGATTGCGGGCAAATTGAACATTAGTGCCGCCAATAACGCCGATATGCTCAACGATCTTATAAGCCTGGCGTTGCAGGTCCTCTTGTACATCTTTAGGAATCGTGAGCATAGGAGCGGTACAGAAGGAGTCACCAGTATGCACGCCAACAGGGTCAACATTTTCAATGAAGCAAACGGTAATCATATTGTTGTCCTTATCACGAACAACCTCTAACTCCAGCTCCTCCCAGCCGAGGATGGACTCCTCTACCAGTACCTGGTGAATCAAAGAAGCCTGCAGACCACGAGCACAAACAGTCTTTAATTCTTCTTTGTTGTAAACCAAACCGCCGCCAGCGCCGCCCATAGTATAAGCAGGGCGCAGAACAACAGGATAGCCCAATCTATCAGCGATTGCCAAAGCTTCCTCTACGCTGTAGGAAATTTCACTGCGAGCCATGCCAATGCCCAGCATATCCATGGTGTTCTTAAACTCGATACGGTCCTCGCCGCGCTCAATGGCATCTACCTGTACGCCGATTACCTTAACATTATATTTATCTAAAATACCAGCCTTGTATAATTCGGAGCTCAGGTTCAGACCGCTTTGACCACCCAAGTTAGGCAGCAGAGCATCAGGACGCTCTTTAGCAATAATTTGCTCCAAACGTTCTACATTCAAGGGTTCAATATAGGTCTTGTCAGCCATTTCCGGGTCAGTCATGATGGTTGCCGGGTTAGAGTTAACCAGGACAATTTCATAACCTAAGCTGCGGAGAGCTTTACAAGCTTGGGTACCAGAATAGTCAAACTCGCAGGCTTGACCGATAACGATAGGACCAGAGCCAATAATTAAGACCTTGTGGATATCAGTTCTTTGTGCCATGTTTTCTTCTCCCTTTCTCTGTATAAAAACTTTTAATGCATAACAAAATGAAAGCGCCAAAGCTGGGCTCTAGGGAGCCCTCTAGCCAAAGCTTCTCCAATTTTCCTAATTGATTATTATACAACATATTTAGCAAATTGCCTACAAGTATTTTCTTTTAGGCTGAGAATTTTTCCTGCAATTATTCAGCTTCCATGAAACTATATGCAGAACCTAGCTCAAAGCTTTTAGCACTGCCAGGCTTTTGCTATTACCGTAGCTAGAGCAAGTGGCAACGTCTTTGTCAGGCTTTCTAGATTAACTCTTTCTGTAGGCTCATGGAGATTCTTACCCCAGGGTCCTAGGAGCATAAAGGGAATTTGTAGCTCTGCTAAAGCATTCATATCGAAGCTGTATAGTGGTCCCCACAAGGGTGTGTTGCTGCTATAGTCCTCTGGTGCAGTCTTTGTTGTCAGCCCACAATAGCTGCAATCAGACACACCTAGGAAATAGGGTTCAAACTTTACATCTAGCTTTGCAGACAAAGCCTTTTGAATTTCTGCAAAATACGATTTCTCCATCAGGCTACTGTTGACAGCAGGATAATAAGGCGGCGCAAAGCCTAAAACTGCCAAGGGCTCCTTATACCCCAACAGGTCCAACAGCTCCTGCACATATACCAAGGTTGCCTCAGGATAGCTCATTCCTTCTTTGTAAATGAGCTGCTTAAGCTTTGCTGTTTCCTGCATTTGCCAAATAGGATAAAAATCTAAGCCATTAACATATTTTAAGAGGCTACTATAAGTTATAATGGGCAAATCCGGCATAGCAGGATACTGATTTTTCAGCTCAGCTATCGCCTCCTGCAGTTTGGCAGTAAAAATGTCCAACAGCTCCTGTGGTCCCTTTTGGAAGGCTTGCACTGTACAGTAGCCCACTGCCCTTTCAGGCAAAGAAAAATCATAATTCTCCTTACAATCTCGCATACGTAGCCATACTGGGGCAATAGTTTGCTCCCCTTCGTATTCCTCAACTAGCTCAACACTGCCCTCTGTTGCAGCTACAAGCTTAGCCAAAAGACCTAGAGGATTCAATCCTTTAGCATATTCACTGACATGAGTACTCTTGCCCTGCAGGACAACAAAGGGCAAAAGCTTTCCCACACTGCCTACGGGAACAACCTGCTTGCCTCCTTCGCGGCGATTAGGCTCGCTGTTTATGCACAGGCGATAGTCTAAAGCGTGGCTTGCTCGCAGCTCTTTGAGCACAGTAATTCCGTGACGCATACCCCAGGAAAAGCTTTCCTCGTCGGGAACAGATAAAAACAGCAGGCTGCCTTGCTCAGGAGACTGAGCATACTGTTCTAAATAAACTAACTGAGCAGCCATACCACCCTTCATATCGTTGCTGCCACGACCGCCTAGCCAGTTACCGCTGGCAAAATCTGTCTCAGCATCATGGTCTAAAGTGCGCTGCTTTAAAGCCTCTGTTAGCTCCTCCATCTTATAAGCCAAGGGTTGAAGGTCTCCGTAGCAGTCAGTCTCTACCACGTCGTGATGATTCATCAGCACCACAGTATTCTTCTTTTTACCCAAAACAAGAGCATAGACAACACTACGCCCATAGGGGTCATTAGGCACAGGGCTAAGTCCTGCTAAGTGAGGCTGCTCCTTAAAATAAGGCAGCTCATGCAAATATAAGTCTAAAAACTTTTCTATCTCCTGTTCCTTGCTCGTACCCGTGGTACTGTCTATAGCTACAAGCTGCTTTAACAGCTCTAGTATCTTGTTTGGCAACTTCTTCCCCTCTTTCACAAATATGCTCATTACCTTTATGTCGTAATCATCCTTGACGGTTTTTATAAATATTTTTTCTAATCACGCCTACTGCGCTACAAGCCTACTACAGGTAGCACACTTACGCATATACTTCTCTTACATTATAACATAAAAGAGAGTGGAGACAAGTAGCCCCACTCTCATAATATAACCTTATTTTGCTAGCTTTAGGAATTTACCAAACATTTCATGGTCCTGTTTCATCATAGCGTCAGCCTCTTCGCCAACGATACCAGTAGGATCAATGCCTTGCTTCTTAAAGTAATCCTTGAATTCTTTAGTAGCAACAGCCTTCTTAGCTGCAGCACGCAGAACATCCAGTTTGTCCTTCGGAGTATCCTTAGGAGCAACCAAAACTGCCCAAGCGCGAATAGTCATGTTGTGACCTAATTCCTTAAAGGTCGGAACATCTGGGAAAATTTCACTGCGTTTTGCAGACATAACGCCTAAAATTTTCAGGTTGCCAGCTTCAACCTGGCTCTTGAAAACGCCAGGGTCAGCCAGGGTAGCATCAATGTGTTTACCAGCTAAAGCAGCCGCAATGTCAGCGGTTCCCTTCGGATAAGGAACATGCTTAAATTGTACGCCAAACTCTTCCTCGAAGGACAGAGCAGCAACGTGCCAAATAGCGCCTACGCCAGAGTTACCCATTTGAATCTTGCCAGGGTTTGCTTTAGCGAATTTTACAAATTCATCAACGGTGTTATAGGGAGCTGCTTTAGGAACAATCAAAGCAGCAGGTGCAGCGATAGGAGCTGCGATTGCCTTGTAATCAGCAAAGGTATTCTTGCATTTACCTTGGTGAGGGAACATAGCTAATTCAACAGTAACCATACCTAAGGTATGTCCGTCAGGCTTAGCATTGGCAGTTTCCACCATGCCGGTAACACCGCCGCCATCAGGCTTATTCACAGGAGTAAACTTGCTACCAGCCAATTCCTTTTGCAGGAAATTAATCATGCCGCGTGCAGAGCTATCTGTACCGCCGCCGGGTGCCTTAGGAATGATAACAGTAATATCGCCGTCAGCAGGATAAGCAGCCTTTTTACCGCCGCCACCGCAGCCTGCAACCAGCACTGCCATAGTCATCATTGCCATGATAAATACTAATAGTTTTTTCATTTTCCCACTCTCCTCTAATTTTTTTATTTAAAATATATAGGGAACTTGATAAGGTACCTGTTGCGTATTGCCCGCCCTCAGCTCTGAGCTGGCAATATGAAAGAAAACGATATTTTCTCTTTTCCAGGTAAAGGTTAGCGTTAGTCCATCCTTCTCAGCAATAAGCGCAGGATAGGAAAACTCGTTCTTTTCTGTAGCTAAATCATAAAGCTTCGTCCAGGTACAGCCATTATCTGTAGATTTTAAAAGGCTCATGGGTGAACGCACGCCCCAGTTAGCAGCTACAGGGTTACACAAAAGGTAGAGCTCACCATCAAAAGCAGCACGCACGACATCAAGACCACTGTTATTATTAGGCAAGCTTAAGGGATAAGCCTTGCACCAAGTCTCACCCTCATCATGCGAATCACTGCGATAAACAAAGCCCTCACTGCTACGGAGCAGCATATGCACCATAAGACTATCATCCTGCCACAGGCTAGGCTGAATCACGCCTCTGCCAAAAAAAGATTGGGCACTAACAGCAATATCGCTTTCAGCAGTTTTTTCTCCTGCCTCATATACCAGGCCTGCAATAGCTACAGGGCTAGACTTGCGCCAGGTCTTGCCATCATCACAAATATCTGCAAAGGCCTGCCAAATACCGTGCTCTGTAGAACCGCCAGCCAACACTCTGCCACTAGCCAGACGGATAGGTTTATTACGCACCGGTCCACGACCACCGCTCTCATCTCCTGGCACAAGCTCAATAGCTTCGCTCCAGGTTTGCCCATCATCCTTAGATTTAAGCACAAAGGTACGCCACTCAGCAATCTTCTGCCCCTGCTTATAAAAAAGCTGTAGCTCTCCGCTCTCAGCATAAAAGAGTACGGGATTCCAGTTGGCTTCGTCACCATCTGCTAGCTTTACAGGCTCACTCCACTGGCCCTTGATTCTACGGCTACCATAAATTGCAACATCAGCATTACCCTCGTGAGAGCCCCCAAACCAGCAGCACATATAGCCACCCTGCCTCAGCTTGATCACTGTGGAGGCATGGCAAAAGGCTGTCGGCAGCTTTTGCATTACAAATTCCTTGAGCATATCCTCACCTAACCACTACAGAAATACTTGAATATATTGTAGCATATTTATTAAGAAGCGTAAACTGTTTTTCTCAAAAATACACTGATTAAGCTCTTTGGCTACGAAACGACTCCTATAGTCATAAATCAGAGATAAGTTACAAATCGTGTGGTGTGGTGGGGTCTGTTACTTTTATGGTGCTATTTCTTACTCTTACATATTGTGTGCTTGTTCTATAACATTCATGTGCTCATTCTATTACACTCTGCGTGGTTAAGATAAAACTGATTATCCACCCTATAAAAACAATACCTCCTTCGCTAGAATAGTAGTTGTCCATCTACTACGACGAAGGAGGTATTATTATGTCCTTAAATCAATTTGTTGCGGATATGCTCAACATAAATTGCAATCAGATTGAACATATACAACAAATCAATAAATCGGATAACTATATTGTAATCAAAGCTAAATTAAGATATGTATAATCAGCAAAAATTAATCAATAATGTTTTGTTGGTAGACATGATAAATCTTTTTCAGCTCCTCTAAAGCAGCGCAAATCTCTACATTCATCTTGGAGGCTGTATCGTAATCCCCAGTTGCCAGAGCATTGCGCATACGGGTAAAGAGACTCTTTTCTGCGAAGGAATCCTTAGCTAAGCGAGCACGCAGGCCGTTAACCTTTGCCCACATAGATAAATCCCAGTCAGTGCAGGTTTCAGCATTGTGCAAACGCTTCATAGAAGCCACAGCCTGTGCAGACTCCGGCAGCAGACGAGATTGCAGCTCTGTCTTCCAGCGAATCAAAGCACCTTCTCTAAAGGAAGCAATATATTCGGGCTTCAAAATATTGCCCGCAGTCAAAGCCTGCAGCTTCTCAGGATATTGCTCAAAGGCCTGCAGGTTCTCCCAAACGGTAGCAGGGGGAGCACCAAAGATTTGCGCGCGCTCTTCCTCGCTGAAATCTTCAAAAACATCGTTCTCTGTGCGATATTGACGGTCCTTTTCTAAATAGAAGCCCTCTTCCCCAGCCTTCTTGGAAATTTCTGCTTCCATTTCCTTTAAGGTCTTGCCAGATTCTACGCAAGCCTTAATACCATCTAAGCAGCACAGATAGAAGGCTGCTGTCGCAATATAAGTATTGGTATAGGGATTAGGAGAACGCATTTCCACACGCGTAGCCATAGGGCTGTTCAGGTCACGAATCAGACCAGCCAAAATGGTTCTGTTACGAGAGGGATTTTCTGGACTTTGCCCCAAGGAGGTTACGATACATACAGGAGCTTCAAAGCCAGGCTTGAGACGATTCAAGGAATCCATGGTGCAGCTAACAATAGGATTAGTAACCTCATAGTTCTTTAACATGCCCATCAAAGCACCATAGCCAATAGCAGAAAGGAAGTCCTCCCGCATATCCTTAGGAGCAAAAAGGTTCACCATTTTGCCATTCTTCATCTTGGCCGCAATGCCAACATGAGTATGCTCACCGCTGCCAGCAACCCCAGGAATAGGCTTTGCCTGGAAGGAAACCTCCAAGCCATTCATGCGGAAAACCTCTTTGACAATGGTACGAGCCAAGAGCTCATTATCACCGGGCTGAATACCGCTGGCAAACTTCCAGTCAATTTCCAGTTGTTCATTAACATGGGTCATGTGACCGTTAGCATCAATTTGGCCCTTGACGCCACCACATTCCTTATGTCCCATCTCTGGCTCTAAGCCGTAGAGGTCCAGCATTTCTACAGATTGCTCTAAAGCAGTGCGAACATTACCGCGGGTACGTTGCCAATACTGCTCCTGCATAATTTGTGAGGAGGACAGAGCCTCAAGAGAGGTCGTCTCTGTCGGAGACTTAACCCAAAATTCCAGCTCTGTAGCACTGGTAAATACCAGATGGTCAATATCCTCAGCCTTAATATGCTCAAGTCCAGGAATAACCTCATGCTTAGCAAAAATATCCAGAATTTCCTTTTCCAGATAAGCCAGAGTATTTTTTAAAATAGAGCGGCTGCAGACATATTCGCCGTTGTGGAGCAAAAAGCAGGGCAGGCGCAGCGTACCAACCATGCGACCATTATTATCGAAATGTTCAAAGTTATAGTCTACAAACCAGTTAACATCCTTATCCACTACCATATCTACACGAGCATCATTTAAGGTAGCGATACCAGGCAGCACTACAGAAGAGCCATCTGTTTGTGCAGCACATTCACTGTTGAGGAAAGCATCCATATCTTCCAAAAACAGCTTGATAGGAATCTTTTCATCTGTATCATTGCCGGCAAAATCGACACCCATCAAGGACACAAATTGAATTTCCGGATGCTGTTGCAGTAATTCTCTCAAATCCTGCTTATTGTGATTTTCTGGTTTAATTGTGTACAGTAATTCTCTTTTGTTCATGTCAGCTGCAGTAAAACTACTGCTCTCCTTTCATATTACTCCCCTAATGTATTCTTGACCGCTTTAACTTCTCCCTCATTAAAGCGAAAAAACAAAAGAGACCTCTGATAAATGGGCACAATCCACCCTTTTCTCAGAAAGTCCCCTTTGACTATCTTAGCTTATGTACATTATAACAAATAAAAGAACTAATGTCTAGTGGCATTAAAGCATTAAAAATTAAGATAGGCTTAATAAGAGCTATCCTCTGCTTGCTAAAAGCTTTACTAAAATTTCCTCTAGCCGCTCATACTGGCGCCCACCGCTGCGCAGGTCTATATTTAGCTGCGACATGGCCAGCAGAGCCTCCTGTAGCTGTGCATAGGTAAAGCGACCGCACTGATTTAGATTGCGATTCAAGATACCTGCAAAGCGAATATTAAGGGCTTCACCAATCTGCTTAGAATTTCTTCCCTCAGCCTGCAGCTCTTTAATTTGCAGCATTTTTCTCAGCTGATACATCAGTCCACCGCACAGCTTAATAACGACAGTTCCCTTTTTCTTCTCCGCCGCTAAAATTTCTAAAACAGCTTCAAGCTTATGCTCAGCCATAGCGTTACTCAGAGCAAAGCTGCCCACCTCGGGCAGGCTGGCGAAGATGAGCTCCACATCCTCTCTAGTCCAGCTTTTGCGCTCACCCGTATAAATGGCAAGCTTTTCCAATTCCTGCTCTAGCAGCTGTAAGGGAGCTACATCCAGTGGCTCCAAATATTCCATAATACATTCTACAGCATCACGGCTAAGCCTGCCGCCTAGATCATTGGCACGGTCTTCCAACCAGTCGCGCAAATTATAAACCTTGATAGGCTCACAGTTACAGCTGGCGCTGGCCTTGACTAGCTTCTTAGTAAAAGATGTCCTACCATCTAGCTTATCCACATTAATAAAAACTGTGCAATACTCTGGAATATCACTGAGAATCTTCCCTAAGCGCTCCTGCTGTTTTTTGGCATTGTCGCTCTCAGCCTTTCCTAATAATTTGCTATCCTTGAGTATAATTAGACTTTTACCGCTAAAAAAAGGATAGGTGTTAATAACACCTTCTAGCTCACCTAGGTTAGTATCCTTTTCAAAGATTTGGATATCCCTGTCCTCCTCGGGAGTATCACCATAGACATAGCCAGCAATACAGCTGTGCAGTTTTTGGCGATAATAGCTATCTTCACCATAGACTAGAATTATCCGCTCTGCCAAGGGCTGGCCACTTTTAAGTTTTCTTAATAGCTCTTCTGGTTTATAGGTTGTCATAGGCTCCTCTGTTTTCTATATATCATTAGTTATCCTAGAATAAATACTTATCGTTTATTATAACACAGCCTGTTGAAAAAAGTAACTAGAGGTTCACGCTATTTTGTCTATACTAAGAAAAGCTTAGCCTAAAAGCATTTTGCATCAGCTCTATTAAAAGCTCATATTTTGCGCAAGCCATTTTATACACCAGTAGCATCAGCAGGTTATTATTAGCCACGCTGACAATGGCACATTTTTGTTCAATATATATCAATATATCAAAAAGCTGTTACAGAGTACAGCTATAAAAAAAGCCCCCATGCTTCCCTTGCAAAGAGAAACACGGGGCAAACTGAATTTTGGGCAGAGCATAAATGCTCTGCATCTTAATTATTTATATTGATTGTAATGCTTGGCTGCGGCACGATCTATATCAAAAGCACGAATCAATTCTGTAACTGCCTGGCTAGGAGAAACCACACCATTGACAGCAGCCTCCAAAACGGCTGGCAAGCGCCCTTTGATCATGGGGTCATCAAAGAAAAGATTGTGTAAATGTTCATCGATCATGCTATTAATCCAGGAAACGGTCTGATTTTTGCGTCGTCTTGTAAAGGCTCCTGATTCTTTAGTCACCTTTTCAAATTTACGCATTACAGCCCAAAGCTCTAATAGGCCGTCTCCATTAAGCGCTGAGCAGCGATAGGCATGGGTCTTCCAGCCTTCGGTAGCTGGACGAATGAACTCAA
>JAEDNJ010000156.1 GCA_016302525.1 Phascolarctobacterium sp.
GTAAGACACTAACAACACCAGTATAAAGGAAAAAACACATTTAAGTAATAGCTAAACCATATGACGCGTTAAAGCTAAACCACACGATTTGGTAGGGTCCCAATAAACATCAGCGGATCGTAGCCTACTAGCTGCCAGCGCACAATATATTGTTTTCCACCATTAGAATTATTACCCTTGTGTCTTCTCCAAGCTTACTTTTTCTCTTCCTCGCCGTAGTAATAGTAATAGCCGTAGCCCTTACCATACTTGCTACCGCGAATTTCTACCTTGTTCAGCACTACGCCCAGAATATGACCATGTGCCTGCTCCAGGCGTGCCTTGCACTCCTTGGCCATTTCTACGCCAACAATACTGCTGTCAATTAACAAAATCGTGCCGTCTGCCTTGCCACTTACGATAACAGCATCTGTTACGGGCAAAATAGGCGGTGTATCGATTAAGATAAAGTCATAATAGGGCTTGAGGCCCACAATCAGGTCATAAGCCGCCTTACTTCCCAAAAGCTCCGAAGGATTAGGTGCTACAGGACCAGCCGGCAACACAAAAAGGTTCTCCACTGGTGTTGCCTTGATGCACTCTGCCACTGCCACGCCAGTAGAAACAATATTGCTCACTCCCACATTGTGTAGCTTAAACACCTTGTGTTGGCTAGGATTACGCAAATCTGCATCCACAATAAGCACCTTGTAGCCAGCCTGAGCCAAAACTACGCCCAGGTTAGCCATTACTGTTGTCTTGCCCTCATTCGGTGTAGGAGAGGTCAGCATGATAACCTTAATCCTTCTATCCGTTTGGCTAAACTGGATATTGGTACGAATAGTTCTAAAGGCCTCTGCCACCGGGGACTTGGGATCGCTATGTGCAATTAGTTGATAATTATGCTCAGCCATTAAAATATTCCCCCAATCTTATCCATAAAGCTTGTTTTCTTCTCATTAGCCATATTCTTTTCCAGACCATCAAAATCAGGAATCTCACCCAAAACAGGCAGTCCCAGGTAATTTGCCACATCCTCGCTGGTCTTAATGGTGCGGTTAAACATTTCCTTGCCCACAGCATAAGCGCTGGACAGGAAAAAGCCCAACAGCATAGCGAGTCCAATCACTCTTGCCTTGCGCGGTGCCACAGGCTCCTCCGGCACAATAGGATTCTCCACTATCTGCACATCTCGAGAAATAGACACCTCTGCTACCTTCGCCTCTTCTAAACGCTTAGCCAACATGGTATAAATCTCTTGGGACACAGTCACATCTCGGAGCAGGCGTAAATGCTCCTTATTGCTGTCGCTTAATTTATCAATATCCTTCTTAAAGTCGTTCTCAATCGTCTCTAAGGAAGCCAGGTTTTGACGAGCTACGCTAGCCTCGGCCTCACTCTTGAGCTTGTTAGCCAGCATTTCGTTATAAACGCCACCAGAATTAGTTTCTAAGCGAGCAATGCGTTGGATTTCCTCGTCCATCTTCGCCTTCAGGCTGTCGATATCCTGATTAATCTTCACCATCGCAGGATGCTTAGCGGTATATTTGGCCGCATACTCAATTCTTTGAGACTCTAGCTTTGCCAATTGCGTATTATAAGCCTGCAAAGTGCCGTTGTCAGCAATAGCACGAGTATTACCCTTCATCTGTCCGTCAATAGCACCCGCCATAGCGCTCGCAGACTCCATGTCAATACGATTCTGAGCCTTCAGCTTGTCAGTCATGGCCATCTTCTCTGCCGCCATTTGCACTGTGTTTTCCGGAGAGATAATCTTGTGCTCCTTTTGGAACTCGCCTAAGTTATCCTCAGCCTTGTTCATTTCCTTTTTAGCCTCACTAACACGGCCCTCCAGGAATTGGCGTGTTAAGGAATATTGTTGTCGCTCTGCCTTAGTCAAGGTCTCCAAAAAGCTGTCCAACAGGGCCTGATTAGCCTTTTGCGCATATTCAGGGTCCTTACTAGGCACGGCAATGCTCACCAGCTCTGTGTTCTTGACAGTAGCAACCTTGATTTTCTTATCTAAATTCTCGGCTTCCTCTACATATTTCTCGTTGCCAGTCTTCTCTAGTCTAGCAATAGCTCCGTCAATAACTACACGGTTCTTTAAAATTTCCATGTAGGTATTAACAGCCTGGGCATTAATATTGCCGCCTGCCATATCCAGCAAGGAGGAACCAATACCCTTTTGCGGTCTGATTCTTACCGTAGAGGTAGCCTCATAGGTAGGGGAAACAAGAAAGCAATAGGCTGTTGCAGCAATTACAAAGCCCGCTGTAATCTTGCCCACGAAAGCCCTGCGCTTATTCCAGGCTGCCCAAAGCTCCATTAAATCTATTTCCTGCTCATGCATGTTTTCCATTCCCAGTCTCCTTAATCATTCTTAATATCATTTGCAGTATCCCAAGAGTTAATAATGCTGTAAATCATACCCAGCACCTGGGTAAAGCCCATCTTATGGTTGCTGTTAATGTATACGCTATCGCCCTCTTGCAACTCAATGTTACAGCTTTGGTTGCCACGTCTCAAGAGCGCCAGCATATCTACTTCAGTGACAAAGTTATCTAAGCCCTGACGCACTACATAAACACGACGCTTAGCGCTCTTTTGCGTAAAGCCACCAGCCTTGGATACAGCATCCAGCAGGTTATGAGACTTATCCAGCTCATGCATACCCTGATTGCGCACCTCACCCAGCACATAGACACGAGTGGTGCCCAATCTAGTAATGTTAATGCTCACCTTGGGGTCAATAATATATTCTGCCAGGCGGCAGCTAATTTCGTTCACTACATCCTCTACAGATCTATTTTGGCAGTACACATCGCCAATAAGGGGAATCCCCAGCTTTCCATCCGGACGAACAACATAAGGATTGCTATCACTGCTACGAATTGAACTAGTAGAACGAGAAGAAATGTCATCATGTCCATAAACGATCAGCTCGACATAGTCGCCGCTACGCATTTTATAGCTGCTACCGCTGTGGCTGGGATTCACTAAAGACTGACGCACGCTCTCAGGAGCTTCGCTCGTGACCAGCTTGCGATCTGTGCGGGCTATAGCGGTGGCACTGCGCTCTGCCTTGCCAGCAGCCCCCTCCTTAACCTTCAGTTTTTTGTTATAGTCCTTTACCACCAGTACCTTGTCGCTCTTAGTCTGTGTCACTACAGGCGCAACAGATCCCTCTTCCTTACTAACATGATAAGCAGAAGCTGTTGAGCAACACATCAGCCCCACTGCTAAAGCTCCTACCAATAGCTTTTTCATCAAGCATCCTCCCTTGTCTATTCGTCGAGCAAAATTTTCTAAACTTCATAATCAAAGAAATCTTACAAATAAAATCTGCTTTTTATGTGGTGTTGAGCACCAAATAAAAAGAGACAGTAATCTGTTTATAATTTTATCACTATTTACAGCTCAACGCAAGCACATTATGCATAGAACACGCAAAATCTCCTAATTAATTTTTGCTATTTAGCATTTAATCTGTTGACTTAGTATTGATTTCAGGATCAATTAGCAGCTGCTCTTGTTTATTATTGTAACACATCCGCCCCCTCTAGCAAAATATTCAGTGTATGCAAGAGCTCTTGTCTACCTGTCTTGCTAGCTCCTAACTGCTCTAGCTCTGCTTCTCTCCTTGCTGTAATTACTACTTATGCTCTAGCTTTTGTTTATTATTATAGCATACTTGCCCCCCTAGCGTAAGCGTCAATTCTAGACCCGTTATCATATAAAAACAATAAAAAACGAGCTACA
>JAEDNJ010000157.1 GCA_016302525.1 Phascolarctobacterium sp.
CTAAAATATCTGCTAATGCAGCCTAACAAAGCTTAAGGCTGCAAGAGAGCATTAAATGTCTTTGACTTAGCAAAGTCTTGCCTAGAGCAGGTGATTTAGTTTGAGAAAGAAGGTTACAAATGCTGCAATACATTATACTCTTTGTTTTAGCTGTGGGCGCCTATTTTGCGGCTAAGGCCGTCTTGAAGAGCGCTAAGCAGGGCGGCTGTGTAGGCTGCTCTGGCGGCTGCAGCGGCTGTGGTGGAGCCTGCAGCCTCGACAATAACAAAGCTTCCCAATAAAATGCGAGCCTCTGGATGAAGAATCCGGAGGCTTTTTGCATAGAGTGGGCTTAAAGCAAGGGGCTTTTATTAACTATGTTACACTAAGCGTAGTTGAAAAATAAGCCTGTGAGTGCTATAATAAGCATATACTTGATATATTTGCATAATGTTCACTGTTGGTGGACTGTGTAATAGGAGAGGACAAAAATGGAGAAAGAACTACTGAAAAAAAGAGTTTGCGAAGCTATTGATGCTTCCGCAGACAAGATTAAGGACATTGCCAATCGTATTTATGCTGAGCCGGAGCTGGGCTTTAAGGAAGTAAAAACCGCAGCTAAGGTGAAGAGCTTTATGGAGGAGGAAATTGGCATTGCTCCCCAGACGGGTCTTGCTATCAACGGCGTTAAGGGTCGTTTAAAGGGCGGCAAGCCCGGTCCTACCGTTGCTGTTTTGGGTGAGCTGGATGCTATTGGCTGCCCTGAAAGCCCGGATGCAGACCCTAATACAGGCGCTGCGCATAAATGTGGTCATAACCTGCAGGTTGCTACCATGCTGGCAACGGGTATGGGGCTTTATAAGTCCGGCGTTATCAAGGAGCTGGCTGGCGATTGTGTACTCTTTGGTGTGCCTGCCGAGGAATATGTAGAAATCACCTATCGCAAAAAGCTTTTAGAAGAGGGCAAGCTGCATTACATTGGCGGCAAGAGCCAGCTGATTTATGAGGGCGCCTTTGATGATGTGGACATGGCCATGATGATGCACGCCGACAAGGAGAGACCTAAGCCGACGATTTCTATTGGTTCTTCCAGCAACGGCTTCGTAGGCAAGAATGTGCAATACATTGGCAAGGTTGCTCATGCCGGTGATGCTCCCTTTGAGGGCATTAATGCTCTTAATGCGGCTATGCTGGGCCTGATGGGTATTAACTCGCTAAGAGAAACCTTTAGAGAGTCAGACCATATTCGCGTACATCCCATTATTACGAAGGGTGGCGACATTGTCAACTCTGTGCCCGCTGATGTCCGCATGGAGCTTTATGTGCGTGCTGGCACCATGAAGGCTATTGACAATACGCATAAAAAGGTGGATGCAGCTCTTAAGGCTGGTGGTGATGCCATTGGTGCTGAAACCATTATCGAAACCCTGCCGGGTATGTTCCCCTTAGATTGCTGTGAGCGCATGAATGAGCTCTTTATTGAGAACTCTAAGCTGGTTAACCCCTCTGTTGCGGTTGAGGATGCTGGTCACTTTGGCGGCTCTACAGATATGGGTGATGTTTCTCACCTCATGCCGGCTATCCATCCTTATGTGGGTGGCACTGTTGGTCTGCTGCATACAAAGGGCTTTGCCTGTGTAGATTTTAGCGCCTGCGTGCTGGATACGGCTAAATCCTTTGCTTGCATGATTGTAGACCTACTCTGTGATGAGGCACAGGAGGCGAAGGAGATTATCAAGAATAATCCGCCTATCCTAACTAAGGAAGAATACATTGCCAAGATGGATGCTTATTTTAATGCTTAGGCTATTTTAATATTTGTTTTAAAATAGAAATTTTGAAAGGAAAGGGATGTAATTATGAAAAACATTAAATTACATGCTATGGTTCTGGCATTAATCGTTATCGCAGAAATGATTGGTGTCATCCCCATTAACATTGGCATTGGTCGTATTGTGCTGCTGCCCATGTTGTATGCTCTGATTTTCGGTATGCTGCTAACTCCGAAATTCCTGAACATTGCCAAGGAAAAGGAAATGCTGGATGCTTCCTCTTTGATTGGCGTAACTCTGATGCTGCTGATGGCTCGCTATGGCACTTTGGTCGGTCCTACTCTGCCCAAGATTTTAGCTGCTTCTCCCGCACTTATTCTGCAAGAGTTTGGTAACCTGGGTACTGTGCTGCTGGGTGTTCCCCTGGCTGTATATCTGGGCTTGAAGCGTGAGGCTATTGGTGCTGCTCACTCTGTTGCTCGTGAGCCGAATGTTGCTTTGATTGGCGAAAAGTTTGGCTTAGACGGTGCAGAAGGCCGTGGCGTAATGGGCGTTTATATCTGCGGTACTGTTTTTGGTACTATCTTCTTTGGTATCATGGCTTCTGTTTGCGCTGCTGCTGGCATTTTCCACCCCTATGCTCTGGCTATGGCTGCTGGTGTAGGCTCTGCTTCCATGATGACCGCTGCTGTAGGCTCTTTGGTTGCCATGTTCCCTGACATGAAGGACCAGCTGGCTGCCTTTGGTGCTGCTTCCAATATGCTCTCCGGCTTAGACGGTCTGTATATGTCCGTATTCATTGGCCTGCCTATGACTGAATGGCTCTACAAAAAATTCTACAAGATTAAATATGGCGAAGAGGCTCCTGCAGCCGAAGTAAAGGAGGATGAAGCATAATGAAAACTAAGGATATGGTTTTAGCTATTGCTATTTTTACTCTGATGAGCTTATTCTCCAACGCTATTACTACTAAGGCTGGCTCTGTGGCTGCTGTTATTAACACTATCCCCGGACTGTGCATTTTAGCTATCATTGCTTTGGTCGGTATGCTGGCTGGCAAATATGTCCCTGGCGGTATTCCTGCTGCAGCCTGGGTTGTTACCATTGGCTGTATCGTTACTGTTCCTGGCTTCCCTGGTGCAGAATTCATTAACGCCAAGGTTAAGCTGGTTAACTTCGTAGCTCTGTGCACTCCTATTCTGGCTTATGCTGGTATCGCCATTGGTAAGGATCTGGATGCCTTCCAAAAGACTGGCTGGCGTATTGTTGTTTTGGCCTGCTCCGTATTTATCGGCACCTATCTGGCCTCCGCAATTATTGCCCAATTCATCCTGAAGGCTTTAGGCCAAATCTAAACGAAAAGTTCTAAGAAGCTGTCAAAAATGGCAGCTTCTTTTTTATCTTAGCTTCCTATAACGATTAGCAGCTATATAACTTTGGTGATACAGTGACATTGAATAATACTTTTTTATATATTCATTGTAATTTTTATTGTTATTTGCTATAATAACATATATCCCTAAAATATGGGGAGTGTTTTAGGGCTTGTAATTATGAGGAAAGAAGGTTAATCTTTATATGGAAAATAAGGATGTAAAACAAACTGCCCAAGAGGCAATGGACGCGCAGCGTCAACAGGGAAGCAACAAACAATTGTATTTTTGGATTGCTGCATTAATTATCGGTGCTGTGCTGGGTATGCTGGGCAATGGCACTATTAACGAGATGTGTGACTTTGTGGCCACCATCTTTACGCGTTTGTTCCAATTTATTGCTGTACCTACCATCGCTTTAGCTGTTATCACTACACTGGCAAGCCTGGGTGCAGAAAAGAACACGGGCAAGATTTTTGCTCGTACCATTACCTATACTCTGTTGACTACCTTTGCCGCTTCCTTCGTGGCTCTGGCTCTGTATATCATTATTGCTCCCGGCAACCTGCCTAGTGATTTAATCGGTGCGGCTGCTGGCGCAACCAAGA
>JAEDNJ010000158.1 GCA_016302525.1 Phascolarctobacterium sp.
GGCTCTAAAGAGCCGTCAAAGGCAAATTGAGAAGGTGAAGAAGCTTGGATATTAAGCGTATTCTGAGAAATTTAGATTGGTGGCTCATTGGTGCTGTTGTCATCCTGATGGGTACGGGCCTGGTGCTCATTGATAGCGCTACCCATTCCTATGCTGTAGCTACAGGCAAGGCCTGGCACGTGCAGCGCCAAAGCCTGTTCATGGCTGTGGGGGTGGTGCTGGTCATTGTCTCCCTGCACTTTAACTATCAGGATTTAAAGCCCTATGCCAAATATCTTTACATATTTAATATTTTGCTCTTGATTGCAGTAATGGCCGTAGGCAAAACGCAGCTGGGTGCACAGCGCTGGATTCAGATTGGTTCGCTGTCCTTTCAGCCGAGTGAGTTTTCTAAGGTCTTTCTCATCATCTGCCTGGCAGACTTTATCGAGCGGCGTACTGAATGGCTAGAAAATTTTAAGGATTATATTCCTGTGTTCCTGTATATTTTCGTTCCCTTTGTCCTGGTTATGAAGCAGCCCGACCTGGGCACCTCCTTGACCTTTATGGCGATTTTTATCGGGATGGTCTTTGTCTGTGGCTTTAAATGGAAGTGGATTGCCTACTGCACCACGGCCTTTATAGCTCTCATGCCCGTCTTTTGGATGATTTTGAAGGATTACCAAAAGAGCCGTATCCGCGTTTTCCTGAATCCGGAGCTGGACCCCTATGGCAGCGGCTACCATGTTATTCAGTCGAAAATTGCGATTGGCAGTGGTGCTCTCTGGGGCAAGGGCTGGCTCGAAGGAACGCAAAGTCAGCTGAACTTTTTGCCAGAGAACCACACAGATTTTATTTTTGCTGTGCTGGGCGAGGAATTTGGCTTTGTGGGTACGAGCCTGGTTATTTTGCTGTATTTGGTAATCATTTGGCGAGGAATTACGATTGCCCTCAATGCGCCTGATGATTTTGGCACCCTCTTGGCTGTGGGTGTGACCTCGATGTTTATGTTCCACATACTAGTAAACATTGGCATGACGGCTGGGATTATGCCAGTAACGGGTGTGCCCTTACCCTTTTTAAGCTATGGTGTCAGCTCGTTGACGACAAATATGATGCTCGTAGCCATACTTTTGAATATAAGCAGTCGCCAGCAGGGCCTGCAGTTCTAAGGTAGGGTGGAGCTTTTGGATTTAGAGCTTTTGTTCTTTCATTATATTAATGTGCGTAAGCAGTGGTAATTCTTTTGGAGGAAAAATGGAGAAGGAATTAACGATTGATGTCTTGAGCAGTGTGCAGAAGCCTGCTCGCTATACAGGCGGAGAATTTGGCAGCATTGTCAAAGCTCCTGAGGAAACAGAGGCTACGATTGCTCTGGCCTTTCCTGATGTTTATGAGGTAGGCATGAGCTATTTAGGCTTTAAAATTTTATATCATCTGCTCAACAAGGAGCAGGGAGTAGCAGCAGAGCGTGTTTACGCTCCCTGGGTGGATATGGAAGCGAAAATGCGCGAGCGTAATATTCCCCTGCGCACCTTGGAAACCGAAAAGCGTTTAGTAGACTGCGATATCGTCGGCTTTACCCTGCAATATGAGCTGAGCTATACTAATATCCTAAATATGCTGGATTTAGGCGGGGTACATCTTTTGGCGGCTGAGCGTACCGAAACAGAACCCTTTGTCATTGCTGGTGGTCCCTGCATTTTCAACCCCGAACCCTTAGCAGACTTTTTGGACTTTGCCGTTATCGGTGATGGTGAAGAGGTTATGGTCGAGGTGATGACGGCCTATAAGGCGTGGAAGAAGGCTGGCAGACCGGGTGGTCGTCAGGGCTTTTTGCACGAGGTCGTAAAAATTAAGGGTATCTATGTACCGAGCTTCTATGAAGTAAAATATAATGCAGATAATACGATTGCCAGCGTAACGCCGCTAGAGGCAAATGCACCGGCAACTGTGTATAAGCGTGCTGTGGCTGATATGAACAGCATTGATTTCCCCACTGCTCCTATTGTGCCCTT
The DNA here is from genome assembly GCA_016302525.1 of Phascolarctobacterium sp. Taxonomy (GTDB): domain Bacteria; phylum Bacillota; class Negativicutes; order Acidaminococcales; family Acidaminococcaceae; genus Phascolarctobacterium_A. The sequence continues at coordinate 1,998 of JAEDNJ010000158.1, forward strand.
TGGTGAAATTATTCATGACCGCATTATGCTGGAGGTTTTCCGTGGTTGCAGCCGTGGCTGTCGTTTCTGTCATGCGGGCATTGTTTATCGCCCTGTCAGAGAGCGTAAGCCGGAGGTGCTGATGGACCTGTCGCGCAAGCTGATTGAGAACACTGGCTACAACGAAATTAGCCTTGTTTCCCTTTCTAGTGCGGATTATTCTCATCTGGCACCCATGGTACACAGCATGATTGGCGAGTTTTCCAAGGATAGGGTGAGCGTAAGTCTGCCCTCTCTGCGTATAGATGCCTTCTGCGTTGCCATTGCGAAGGAGGTACAGGCTGTGCGTAAGAGCGGTCTGACCTTTGCACCTGAGGCCGGTAGTCAAAAGATGCGTGATGTTATTAATAAGGGCGTTACTGAGGAAGACTTGATGAACGCTGTTGGCGCTGCCTTTGAATCTGGCTGGTCGAGCGTGAAGCTGTACTTTATGATTGGTCTGCCCTTTGAAACGGATGAAGATATTCTTGCCATTGCCGACCTAGCTAAGAAGGTGCAATGGAAATATAAGCAGGTTACAGGCAAGGGTGGCTGCAGGGTAACTGTTAGCGCTTCTGGCTTTGTACCGAAGCCCTATACTGCCTTCCAATGGTTTGGACAAAACGACATGGAAACCTTTAGGCGTAAGCAATTCCTGCTGAAGGATGCTTTAAAGGTGAAGAATATTTCCTTCCAATACCATGATGCGAAGACTAGCGTTATTGAGGGTGTTTTTGCGCGCGGAGACCGTCGCTTAGGTAAGGCGCTACTCTTGGCTTGGCAAAAGGGAGCGCGTTTTGATGGCTGGAGCGATTGCTTTGACTACGAGCGTTGGCTGGCTTGCTTTACCGAGACTGGCTTAGGCTGGGATTTCTACGCTGGGCGCGAGCGTGGTGAAAACGAGGTGTTCCCGTGGGAGCACGTTTCTCCGGGCGTAAGCCGTCGTTTCCTGTGGAACGAGTGGCATAAGGCCGAGCTGCAGCAGCTCACCCATGACTGCCGCCGTTCTAGCTGTGTTGGCTGCGGCATTTGCCCCACTCTGGGCGTAAAGATTGTGGATTATAAGGAGGCAGAGCAATGAAGCTGCGTATGCAAATAACGAAGGACCGTGACATTCGCTTTATCTCCCACTTAGAATATGTGCGTACCATTGAAAGAGCTATCCGTCGTGCTAAGTTACCTGCTGCTTATTCTGAGGGCTTTAATCCGCACATGAAGTTTGCCTTAGCTTCTGCTCTGGGCGTAGGCGTAGTGAGCTATACCGAGTTTGTGGAAATTGAGCTGTATGAGGATGTGGATATCCGCTCTGCTGCAGAGGCCTTGGCTAAGGCTTTGCCGCGTGGTATTCGCGTGCTCATGGCCGATTCTGTGGATACTCATCACGCTGCCCTAATGGCTCAGGCTGCAGGTGCCGCTTATAGGGTAACACTGCCCTATGCTGAGTCTCTTGACGAAGTGGTAGCAAAATATAATGCAGAGGCTAGTCTGCTCTTTAAAAAATCTGCACCGAAGACCAAGCTGGGCTACAAGGAAATTGATGTGAAGTTCTTTATTCCAGAGCTAGAGGCAGTCGAGGAGCAGGGCAACACCATCTTTACTTTTGAGTGCAAGATTACGCCTGGTGGCAGCATGAAGGCAGTCGATTTATTGAACGCATTAAATGAGCATTATGGCTTGAACTTGCCCGTAGAATTAGCAGATATCGAGCGT
>JAEDNJ010000159.1 GCA_016302525.1 Phascolarctobacterium sp.
GCCACAATTTGCTCCAGTCTGGTCTTTTGTTGCAGGTAAGCAGATTCCATTTGCTTGAGATATTGTTGTGCCTCCAGCATACTTTCCTGTGCATCCATTAAAGCGGATTCCTCGATACGATATTCCGTTCCATTGATTTCTACACAATCAGCATACTTAGGCACATAGGCATTAACACCCAAACGACGGCGCAGCTCATCAGCTAAATTGCCAGCTGCATCCGGCTCACCGTGGGTAACAAAGAAGCATTTAGGCTGCTTCTCCATAGCGCCATACCAGCTCAAAAGCTGTTCCTTATCTGCATGAGCAGAGAAGCCCCGCATATTGTAGATTTTTGCACGGACAACAATGTCCTCGCCCATAATTTTAATCTTCTTCGCGCCATCAGTCAGCTTGCGACCTAAAGAGCCCTCTGCCTGGAAGCCAGCAAAAACAACGCAGCAATCCTCACGCCACAGATTATGCTTCAAATGGTGCAGAATACGACCAGCATCTGCCATGCCACTTGCAGACATAATAATCTTAGGTCCTTCCATGCTGTTGAGAGCCTGAGATTCCTGGGCAGTAGCAGTAAAATGCAGATTGCGCATAGACACTAGATGATGACCCTGCATTTTGTACAAGGCCCTTGCTTCCTCGTCATACTCCTCAGGATTAGTCATGGTAATCTGAGTAGCCTTGTTAGCCATAGGGCTATCCACATAAATAGGAATTTCAGGAATTCTGCCCTCTGCAACCAGCTTTTGGAAATAGTAAAGCATAACCTGTGTACGACCTACAGCGAAGGCAGGAATAATCACATTGCCGCCCTTTTCAACGGTTTCGTTAATAATCTTCTCTAGCTCGCCAACCTTGTCATAAACCTCATGCACACGATTGCCGTAGGTAGACTCTGTCACAATAAAATCAGCACCGTGCAGCGTATCCGGGTCCTCTAAAATCGGTTGGTTGGGTTGACCAATATCGCCGGTGAAAATCAAACGCGTCTTTTTATCGTCCTCAGTAACGGTCATTTCAATAAAGGCAGAGCCCAAAATATGCCCCGCCACCTTAAACACAACCTCAACTCCAGGAATTGGAGAAAAGACAGCATCAAAATCATGAATCTTAAACAGCTTTAATGCAGCAAAGGCATCATCCAAAGAAAATAACGGTGGTGCGGGCTGCTTGCCACTGCGTTGCCCCTTCTTTATAGCCAGCTCTGCATCGCTTTCCTGAATGTGCGCGCTATCTGGCAGCAAAATGGAGCACAGCTCTAAGGTAGACTTAGTGGAATGAACGGGTCCCTTATAGCCCTCCTTCACCAGCTTAGGCAACAAGCCACTATGATCCACGTGTGCATGGGTCAATACAACGGCATCAATTTCATTTGGAGCAAATAAAAATTCTCTCTCATTGAAGGATTTTACCAGCTTAGAGCCCTGAAACATACCACAGTCCAGCAGCAGCTTATGCTTGCCAACCTCAATAAGATAACAAGAACCGGTTACAGTACGAGCAGCACCTAAAAATGTGATTTTCATTATATTTTACCCCCTTGCATCCACATAGTAAGCTGAGATTTTCATCTACATTTATATTATATCACAGCTTCGCATTTTCCTCCACCTTTCCCATGAAAAAAGCAAGGAATAATCTATCCTTATAATGACTATCGCTTAATCTTGACTTAAAACTGAAAACAATATAAAATATACTTAGTTATCTATTCTATTCCCTATCATAATGACAAGCTAGAGAAAGGAGTGAAAGCTTGCACAGCCATATTTTGTTAAAATATGCTGCTAAACATGGCAATCCCCATTATGACGAATAAGTTATAGAATTTTTCTGTTATGCCTTAGTAGCCCTCATCTCGTTACTAAGAAAACAAAGTTTAGGAGAGTATTTATGAATAAGATTAAGACAAGAAAAACCAATTGGCTGTTTTTGATTAGTTCTCTAGTCATTATCGGCGCTGCTTTGGCCTTTAGTTATGGCCAACCCTCTACAGTAGATGCTGAAACCTATAAGCCCGCTGTCTATTCCACAGCCTATGCCCTGCTGCCGCCAGTAATTGCTATCGGCTTAGCCCTAATTACCAAGGAGGTATATTCCTCCCTCTTCGTTGGTATCGTTATGGGTGCCGGTCTTTATGCTAACGGCAACGTTGAGCTTTTGTTAAACACCCTGCTCTTTAATAAGGATGGCGGTATGGTTACTAAGTTGGCCGACTCCTGGAATGTAGGCATCTTGATGTTTTTGGTTATTTTGGGTATTATGGTTGCCCTGATGAACAGAGTTGGTGGTTCTGCTGCCTTCGGTCAATGGGCTTCGCAAAATATCAAGTCGCGTATTGGCGCACAGCTTTCTACTATTGCCTTAGGCGTGCTCATTTTCGTAGACGACTATTTCAACTGCCTTACTGTTGGTTCTGTAATGCGTCCTGTTACCGACCGTCATCAGGTTTCTCGTGCTAAGCTAGCTTATCTCATCGATGCTACAGCAGCTCCTGTTTGTATTATCGCTCCCGTATCCAGCTGGGCAGCAGCAGTAACCTCTTCCGTGCCTAAGGGCTCTGACATCAATGGCTTCGCTATGTTCCTGAACACTATTCCTTATAACTTCTACGCTTTGGCAACTCTACTGATGATGGTTTTAATTACGGTGTTCAATTATGACTTTGGCCCTATGAAGCTGCATGAAGAAAATGCTATTAAGGGCGACCTTTTCACAACAGCTGCTCGTCCCTATGGCAATGCAGATGACGAAATCAAAAATCCCACGGGAAGCGTTATCGACCTTGTTTGTCCTGTAGCTATCCTGATTGTTTGCTCCATTATCGGCATGATTTACACTGGCGGCTTCTTTGAAGGAGCAAGCTTCGTTGATGCTTTTGCAGATGCTGATGCTTCTAAGGGCTTAGTATTAGGAAGCATTGTAACCTTTGTCCTGGTATTTATTTTCTACATGACTCGTGATGTGCTGTCCTTCGAAGATTTTACCGCTTGTATCCCTGCTGGCTTTAAGGCCATGGTTGCTCCTATCACCATTTTGACCTTTGCTTGGACCCTGTCTGGTATGACTGGTCTTTTAGGTGCAAAATTCTATGTACAAGAGCTGGTTGCAGGCAGTGCAGGTGCGCTGAAAATGTTCCTGCCCGCGATTATCTTCCTCGTAGCAATTTTCCTAGCCTTCTCCACTGGTACAAGCTGGGGCACCTTTGCCATCCTGATTCCTATTGTTTGCAATGTTTTCACCGACGCTGCTAGCTATGAAATGCTCATCATCTCTATTGCTGCTTGCCTCTCTGGCGCAGTTTGCGGCGACCATTGCTCACCAATTAGTGATACGACCATCATGGCTTCTGCTGGTGCACACTCTGACCACGTAAACCATGTTTCCACCCAGCTCCCCTACGCTCTTACCGCAGCTGCTGTTTCCTTCGTAGGCTACCTCTTAGCTGGTATTTTAGGCTATAGCTTCAACAGCAATATTGCTCTCATGGCTTGCCCTGCAACACTGTTGCTTATGATTGTCACCATCTTCGTGATGAGCAAAACGATTAAATAAGTGTGGGCTATATAAGCATATATAGTTTTATAATTAAATAGCGTATAAACTTTAAAGCTCCGAGCTAACTTGCCCGGAGCTTTTTCTTGTCCATTATTTAATTGGCATTTACATATCCTGCATACTTTGTAGGCAAGAATTATAAATTTATGCTT
>JAEDNJ010000160.1 GCA_016302525.1 Phascolarctobacterium sp.
TTGGTTCCTTGCCGCTGAGCTCTGGGAAATATTGCTTAGGGATAGTCACAAAGGTGTTGCCCGTAGCATACGGGGCAAGGTCATAGATTTGATAAACCAGCGTAAGGCTGTTATCCTCGTTTACAAGGCATTCCTTAGCAACATAGTCAACCTTCCAAAAATCGCTCAAGCTAACAGGCTTGTTATCCGTGTCCGTAAGGCTAAAGCGGCCTTCACGAATACCAATATCCAGCTGACTAGCCGAGGGCGTGCCAATGTATTTTTCGGCAGTAAAGCGTTTGCCATTGGTTAAATCATAGGACAGGCCCTCTGTGTAGTAGTTGCCATGAGCTGCTCCGTGGTTATAGGTCCAGGAGTAGAGCAGAAGGTTAAGTCTGGTATCAGTTTCTAAAAGCACTCTGTAGCTCATAGAGATTTCGTTTGCATGACCCTTTAAAGATTCATGCTGCTTTTTGAGCTGCTTTATGCTTTCATTAATCTTTTTGTTTATCTTTTTTGCTACGCCTTGCTTAGGTAGGGAAACAACAGGATATTTCAAAAGGTTGCCAGCAAAGCTTTCTGTTTCTGCTGTGACCTCAGCAAAGGCTGCTGTAGCAAAAGCCAAGCATAGCATGGTTAGGGGGAAGATTTTGTTCATAGTATAACCTTTCGTAAGCTTTAGCTGAAAACTCAGTAGCATGCCTACTACAGCGCTAAAGGCAATGTAGAGAACGGGGTGCTTTTTAAATTTGTAAATAGCAAAGTAGATAAGAATAAAGAAGATGATTTTCTTTAGGTCTAGTAGGTCGAGCAGGGAGCTGGTTTTGGCGTAAAGGTCCCAATGGAGCATACAAGCGTTGAGCATGATGAGGCCAGCAGCAGCAATAAGACCCGTTACAGCAGGGCGCAGACCGTAGAAGGCTGCATCTACATAGGGGTTACTGCGAAACTTTGCCAAGGACTTAGATACGAGAATAACGATAATGAGAGAGGGCAGGGTTTCGCCCAAAGTAGCAATAACCGCACCTGGGAAGCCAGCAATATTGTAGCCAACATAGGTTGCCATGTTGATACCTATAGGACCAGGCGTAGATTCCGAAACAGCAATCATATCAATGATGAGCTGCTGGTCGAACCAGCCAGTACGCTCACCTAGGGCCTGCAGGAAGGGCAGGGTAGCCATGCCGCCGCCTACAGCAAATAAACCAATCTGAAAGAATTCCCAAAAGAGCTGCAAATAAATCATGGCTTCGCCTCCTTCTTATTCTTCTTAGGAGCCAGCTTAACGCCTAAAATAGCGCAGGCTATGATTAAGAAAATGGGGTTAACCTTTGTCATCAGGGTAAGAGCCATGATACCGAAGCAGATGACAATACCAATGGTGTCTTTAACGCCTTTTTTCCATAAAGCGACTACAGCATCAAGGATGAGGGCTGCTACGCAGGCACTAACGCCAGCAAGGGCATGGCGCACATAGGGGTTATCCTGAAAGCTGGAAAGACAGGCTGCTATCAGGGAAATAATGAGGATACAAGGGGAAATCATGCCTAGAGCAGCAGCGGTAGCTCCTAGGGCTCCCTTGACCTTGTGACCAATGAAAACAGAGACATTAACGGCAATAATACCAGGCAGGCCCTGACTAAGAGCATAGTAGTCCATGATTGTTTCTTCGTCCACCCACTGGCGAGCCTGAACAATTTCTCTTCTTAAAATAGGGAGCATAGCATAGCCGCCACCGAAGGTGACTGCCCCCATTTTAAAGCAAACTAAATAGATATCAAGTAATTCTGTAAGCATAGCACACCTATAAGCATAAAATTTTACCAAACAGCAATAGAGCCATCAGCACGGGGCTCGGTACCACCGCAGAGGGTCCCGTCCTCTAGGCGCTAGATAATCTGGCCACGGCCCATGCTGGTATTTACATTAAGGATTTCTATTTTACCAAACAGCAATAGAGCCATCAGCACGGGGCTCGGTACCACCGCAGAGGGTCCCGTCCTCTAGGCGCCAGATAATCTGGCCACGGCCCATGCTGGTATTGGCATTGAGGATTTCTACATTATGACCGCGATTAGCCAGCTCCTGTGCAATGTGGGGAGCAACCTCACGCTCTAGCTGAATGTTTTTGGCGCTGGTCCATTGAATACGCGGTGCATCCAGAGCCTCCTGCGGATTCATGTGGTAGTCGATAGTGTTAACCAGCACCTCAACCTGACCCTGAGGCTGCATAAAGGCACCCATAACACCGAAGGGACCGATGGGCTTGCCGTCCTTAGCGAGGAAGCCGGGGATAATAGTATGGTAGGATTTTTTGCCACCCTCAAGATAGTTGTCACTCGCTGGGTCGAGGGAGAAGTTAGCCCCTCTATCCTGCAGGCAAATACCAGTGCCAGGAATGACAACACCAGAGCCAAAGCCCTTATAATTAGATTGGATGAAGGAGACCATGTTGCCCTCGCCATCTGCTGTGCAGAAGTAGACTGTACCGCCACAGGAGGGATCGCCAGCCTCAGGCAAAAGTGCCTCGTGACCAATGAGCTGGCGCCTTACAGCTGCATAGCGCTCGCTCAGCATATCCTCGACCTTGGTTTTCATATAGCGGGGATCGGCAACAAAGGTTTTTGTATCGGCAAAGGCGAGCTTAATCGCCTCAATAACCTTGTGGTACATTTCCACATTCTCGCGTTCCTTGGGCAGCTCTAAGCCACGCAGAATATTGAGCGCCATGAGCACAGTAATGCCATGACCATTAGGAGGAATCTCGTACACATCATAGCCACGATAATTGGTGCTGATGGGCTCTACCCATTGAGCACGATAATTTTCAAAATCGCTAGCCTGGAAGTAGCCACCAGTTTTTTCGGAGAAGGCTACAATTTTGCGCATAATATCGCCGCGATAATAGCTTTCGCAGTCGGTAGCGGCCAGCTCACGCAGGGTGTTAGCATAATCTGGGTTCTTGACAAGGCTGCCCATGGGGAACATTTTGCCCTTGTCGGTAAAGAGCTCTAGCCAGGGAGCAAAAACCTCTGGCTCCTTAGCAGCAGCCTTTGTATAGCGCTCGATAGCCTTTTTCCACAGCTTATAGACATTGACCTGAATATTAAAGCCTTCCTCCGCATATTGAATTGCAGGGGCCATGATTTCTTCAAAGCTAAGGCGACCAAAACGCTTTCTCAGCTCGGCCCAGGCGCTGGGCATACCGGGCACCATCGTCGGCAGCCAGCCATCATCAGGGACAGCCTCATAGCCCAAAGCCTTTACCTTGTCAGCGCTGAGGGCAAGGGGAGCGACACCAGAGCCGTTTAAGCCGTAGAGCTTGCCGCCAGTCCAGACGAGGACAAAGCAATCAGAGCCAAGACCGTTGCTGGTGGGCTCTACAAGGGGCATGGTGGCAGCCATGGCTAAGGCTGCATCAATAGCATTACCGCCCTTTTTCATAATCTCTATGCCGACATTAGAGGCCAGAGGCGAGGTGGAGCAGGCCATACCCTTGGAGGCATAGACTACATTTCTATGAGAGGGATAAGCGTATTTTAAAGCATCAAATTCTAGCATTTTTTTATCCTTCCTTCTAAGATTATTAACATATTGAGTATATTATACAAAATTGTGCTATAAAGTCCAGCTCTTTCTAGCATTAAAAAATATAACTAATACAATGATAATGTATAGAATAAGAAAAAGCAATGAGAAAAAGTGAGGATAGCTAAAGAAAAGCTCAT
>JAEDNJ010000161.1 GCA_016302525.1 Phascolarctobacterium sp.
GAAAGGGCGGCCCCGAAATGCTGAAGATTTCCAGCGATTCCTACAACAAGGTTAAGGCTGAACTGGAAGCTAAGGGCGTTAAATTCAACGAGGTTGACCATGCTCAATTCGATAAAGCTATTCTGCCGATTTATGAAAACATGGAAGCTAAGGAAGGCGTTAAACCTGGCACCTACAAGGCTATGAAGGCTGAGCTGGAGAAGATCCGCAAGAACCTGAAAAAATAATTTTAGGCTTTAAGCATACTTCTTCAAGCCTTTGCTAGCTCTTGCAAGGCCGTAAGCGGCTAGGGCCGTGGTTTTGCTTGCTTCGTTATGGCTGTGCTCTAAAGGGACTGTTTCGGCAGTCCCTTTTTCATAAAGCATAGCCCTCTCTATCTTTATTCGTGAGGCTCTAAGTATGAAATTTGTTTTAAAAAATTTAGAGGAGCTTATCGCAGCTGGTTTCCTCATCATCACCACTGCCTTGGTTGTTCTGAATATTGTCTGTCGTTATTTCTTTAATATGGGTATGGTTTGGTCTGAGGAGGTTGCTACAGGCTGCTTCGTATGGTCCGTGTTCATCGGCTCTATTGCTGCCTTTAAGCGCCGTGGCCATGTTGGCGTAGATATTGTTGTCAACCTGCTGCCCGCAAGCATCAGAAGGGCTGTGGCTACGCTCATGGACATCATTTTGGTTGTGCTCAACGCTTATATGTCCTATTTATCCGTTGTCTTTATTTCTAAGTCCTATACCAAGCTGACCCCGGTTATGGGCGTTTCCTCTGCTTATATAACCGCTGCTGTCGTAATTGCCTTCTTTATGATGACAATTTACTCTGTAGTCTTTGTCTATGAGGATTTTTGTGGCAAAAAGGAGGTAAATGAATAATGGCTTATTTACCCGTCCTGATTGTTTTTGTCCTGTACTTTGCCGGTATCCCCATTGCCTTTGCTCTCTTTGGGGCTGCTGCCTCTTATTTTACCTTCATTGATACGACCTCTCCTACACATCTGCTTTTCCAAAGCATTATTCGCAGCTGTCAATCCTTCCCGCTGCTGGCGATTCCCTTCTTCATCATGGCTGGCAGTATTATGAACTTTGCCGGCATTAGTGAAAAGCTGTTGAAGTTTACCGAGGTGCTGACTGGTCACTTTAGCGGTGGTCTGGCTCAGGTCAATGTTCTGCTGTCCCTCCTGATGGGCGGCGTATCCGGCTCTGCTAATGCGGATGCGGCTATGCAATCGAAAATGCTGGTTCCCGAAATGGAAAAGCGTGGCTATGACAAGGGCTTTGCAGCTGCCATTACGGCTGCTTCCTCGGCTGTAACCCCAGTTATTCCCCCTGGCATTAACCTTATTATTTACGCTTTGATTGCCAATGTTTCGGTAACGAAAATGTTTATTGCCGGCTATGTTCCCGGCGTTTTGATGGCTCTGGCCTTGATGCTAACTGTGCATTTTATTTCCAAGAAGCGTGGCTATAAGCCCACCCGTGAGCGTAGAGCTACTCTGGGCGAAATCTTTGCCCAGCTCATGGATTCTATCTGGGCGCTCTTGTTCCCCTTCGGTATTATCGCTGGTCTGCGTATGGGTATGTTCACCCCCTCTGAGGCAGGTGCCGTAGCTGTAGTTTATTGTATTTTTGTAGGTTCTATTATCTATAGACGCCTGAAATGGGAGCATGTTTGGCCGATTATGAAGGAAACCATCTATGGTACTTCCTCTGTAACGTTGATCATCGTTGCAGCCTCCTTCTTTGGCTACTACATGAACTGGGAGCGTATTCCTCAGGCTATCACCACTGGTATGCTGGATTTTACTCGTAATCCCTATATCATGCTGGCCTTGATTAACGTTCTGCTCTTAGTCCTGGGTATGTTCCTCGAGGGTGGCGCTGCCCTGATTATCCTGTCTCCCTTGCTGGTGCCTGTTGTTAAGCAGCTGGGCGTTGACCCGGTACACTTTGGTATCATTTGTATCGTTAATATTATGATTGGCGGTCTGACCCCTCCCTTTGGCTCCATGATGTTTACTGTGTGCGCTATTACAGAGACACCTTTAGGCCACTTTATGAAGGAAAGTCTGCCCTTTATTATCGCTCTCTTGCTTACTCTGGTTGTTGTAACCTACTGGCCGAGCCTGATTCTGTTCTTCCCGAATATGTAGGGCAGGCTTAAAGGATGCTTATTAGAGCGCTTTGCTAAAAACACTGTCGTTTATGTAATATGGTTTTCAAGCCCGTATTAGTCCGATAGCAACGGGCTAGTACGGGTTTTTCTTTGGAGGATGAGCTTATGAAATATATAATGAGTTTGGATTTGGGTACTACCAGCTGTCGCTGTATCCTGTTTGACAAGCAGGGGCAAATTTGCAGTGTGGCACAAAAGGAGTTTACCCAATATTATCCCAAGGCTGGCTGGGTAGAGCATGATGCCAGTGAAATCTGGGCTACCCAAAAGGGTCTGATGTTTGAGGCTATGGAAAAGCTTCATGTGGATATTAATGACATTGCTGGTATTGGCATTACGAATCAGCGTGAGACTACTGTAGTGTGGGATAAAAAGACGGGCCGTCCTGTTTATAACGCCATTGTGTGGCAATGCCGCCGTACTGCCGAATACTGCGACAGCCTGCGCGAGCAGGGCTATGCAGAAATGCTGCAGGCTAAGACGGGTCTGGTTTTAGATGCTTATTTCTCTGGTACGAAGCTGAAATGGATACTAGACAATGTTGAAGGCGCTCGTGCCAGCGCCGAAAAGGGCGAGCTGCTTTTTGGCACCATTGAAACCTGGATTATCTGGAATCTGACTGGTGGCGAGGTACACGTTACGGATTATTCCAACGCTTCCAGAACCATGCTCTTTAATATTCATACGCTGGAGTGGGATGACGAGATTATTCAGCTCATGGATATTCCGAAAAATATGCTGCCAGAGGCTAAGCCCTCCAGCTGTATCTATGGCTATACCAATGAGCTGCAGTTTGCTGCGAAGATTCCTATTGCCGGTGCAGCTGGCGATCAGCAATGTGCTTTGTTTGGTCAGACCTGCTTTAAGCCCGGTAATGTAAAAAATACCTATGGTACAGGTGGCTTTATGCTGATGAACACGGGCACCAAGCCGGTTAAATCCAAGAACGGCCTGGTTACGACCATTGCCTGGGGTGTAGATGGCAAGGTTGAATATGCCTTAGAGGGCTCTATCTTTATTGCCGGCGCTGCCCTGCAATGGCTTCGTGATGAGGTTGGTCTCATCCGTACTGCTGCTGAGTCCGAGGAATGTGCTAACGCTGTGCCAGATACAAATAGCTGCTACATGGTGCCGGCCTTTGTTGGTCTGGGCGCTCCCTATTGGGATCAATATGCGCGTGGAGTCATTGTTGGCTTAACCCGTGGCGTGAATAAGAACCACATTGTGCGTGCAACGCTGGAATCCCTGGCTTATCAGGTGACGGATGTTTTGAAGGCTATGGAAGAGGACAGCGGTATTAAGCTGTCTGAGCTGATGGTGGATGGAGGTGCTTGCGCCAATAACTTCCTCCTGCAATTCCAGGCTGATTTGATTAACACCAAGGTTGGCCGTCCCCGCTGTATTGAAACTACGGCCCTAGGCGCTGCTTATTTAGCTGGTCTTGCTGTTGGCTATTGGGAGAATAAAGAGGCTGTTATCAGCAATCATCATGTAGAGGCAGAGTTCCTGCCCCAGATGAGCGAGGA
>JAEDNJ010000162.1 GCA_016302525.1 Phascolarctobacterium sp.
GTGAGAGGTGGACAAAAAGGTGGACAATAAGTAAAAAAAGCATGAGAAATATAGCCTAAGATGGGCAAAATGTACTGTGGATTGTAGACAATATGGAATAAAAGTGCTATAAATACAATATAAATTACAAGAATACTATTTGCTAAATCGTTAGGCGGGTTAAACCGCGCTAGGGTTCGAATCCCTATCACTCCGCCAACTAAAAAAGAATGCACCTACGAAAGTAGGTGCTTTTTTTGTGCCTAAAAGTTGGTATCAATTTGGAAGTTACAAAACGAGCTTGCATAGAGCAGGGAAAAGCTAAAGCTAAAAATGCATTTGTGGATTGCAATTTAGAAACTAAACTTAAGTTGTAATATAGAATTCTGGAGAAGGCATTGCTAAAAAAGTAGGAGAGCAGTATTAGAATAGAGAGCTTTGTAAAGAAAAAAGAGCGACCTAAAGCAGTCGCTCTAAATAAATCTCGAAAACATATTTTCTTTTTCGACAAAATGTGTTATAATAACTTTAGTGCTACCATAACGGTAGGCGGTTGCCCTCTTAACGGAGGGACTGTGACCCTCCGATGACATAGAAATCTGGTTTTCCAGAAATTTATTGTATAAGAGGGGTGATTCCCATGTTAACCACAGATACCATGCTTGGTGTTCTAGGCCTCGGCGTAGGCTGTATAGCCTTAGGCTTTGGCATAGGTTTAGCAATTGGTGCTTTATACAGTAAAAAATAGCCGCCCCGCCAAGGTTACGGCTATTTTTTATGAAATCGCTAATAACTCGAGGGCAACCGTCTATCGGTAGCACTCTTTCTATGTCTATTCTACCACTAGATTGAATATTATGCAAGGAAAATCATTTATCTAGTTTCTTTATTACCTTTTAGGCATTCTTAGCCTCGGCATCGCTTGCTTTGGACTAGGTTTTGCATAAGCCAACGAACTTACGGATTTAATCTGTAAGCTCGTTTTTTTGTTTTAACCATCAACCTTAGCTATTAAGGCCTGCAGCACCAAATCCTCGGTAGCATCTGGGGCGTTGCTGATAGCGTGGCTGTGTCCTTCGAGGCAGTGGGTAACATCACCGGGCTTGAGCACGCGCAGCACACCGTCATCATTGCATTGCGCAGTACCGCTCAGGACAACAACGGTCTCCGTGTTGCCGTTGTGAGCATGATAGCCCAGACCGCAGCCAGGCGCCATAGTCACTTTAGCGTACATGATAATGCTAGAGTTAAGCATTTTTTCGTCAATATAGTGTTCAATGGTCACATCACCAGTACCGCCAAAGCGTTCGTGACAGACATCAATCTTCTTTTCTGTGTAAAGCATAGCTGCTCCTCCTAAATTGTGTGATAGTAACATATTTATTCTATACCAGCCTTAGCGAAATGTAAATGCTGAAAACAAAAATGTTTTGTTTGCTTTTTATGTTTTTGGTGGTGTATAATTATCTTGGATTGTTGTATTTGTATACATAAATAGTTGAGGTTTTTTCTTAAGGAGCGCAATCATGAGTATTAAAAGGAAAGCATTAAGAACAGAAAATAGAGCTGCAAAGAATAAGGGCAGCAAGGTCAATATTTCTCTTAAAGAAAGATTACTAAGGGGGACCCTGGCTATAGGCTTTACTATGTCTCCTTGGGCTATGCCCTCGGCCTACGCGGATATTGTCAGAGTGGATGGCGGCACAACTGACACCGTAGGCAGCGTGCATAATATTTACGCTGGGCAGGTTAAGGGCGATAATGCCATTAACCGTTTCCAAAAGTTTGAATTACCAGCTAATCAGATTGCGAATATGTATTTTAAAACTAAGGGCGGCACTAGCGAGGCCAAGTCCTTGTTTAACTTTGTCAATAGCAAGATAAATATTGATGGTACTGTTAATGCGCTCCGAAACAATACCATTGGTGGTCATATGTACTTTTTGAGTAAGGATGGCTTAACCTTGGGCTCTAAGGGTGTCATCAACGCTGGTGCCTTAACTATTATGAATGGTGTGGATTTTCCCGACAAAAATGATAAGGCCTTTTCGAAAATTGAGGATGTGCTCAACCTGAAACAGGATCAGGGTGAGGGTAGCATTGATATTAAGGGCACTATTAATGCTGTGGACCTGGTGCATATTGTTTCTAACTATAAGCTTAATGTGCATAGTGGTGCTAAGATTACTACTACTAGTCCTAATGGCAAAAGAGATTTTACGCAGCTGGTGAATATTGGCAGCATCAATAGTGGCCTGGGCAACAATTTAGTTGTCTCTCGTTCCAAAGAGAGCAAGGGCAATGTGGCCTTGATAGCTCGTGCTACAAATTATAATGAAGATAATGAAGCTATTCATGGTTGGCTGGATGTAGCAACCAAAAATACTGTTGGTGCATATATAAATGTTGAGGGCAATACTACGATTAAGGCTGATGGCGAAGCCTCCATTGGTGCCTATGCAGATTGCTATGCAGAGTTTGGCAATTTGGCTACCTTTGGCAATATTGGGCAGAGCCGCAGCGGCGTGACTATTGCCGGCACTGTTGAGGGGGATAAAGTTAATATTGTTTCCTCGGCTACGAATAATTTTACTCAGAGTGTAACAAATCAGCTTGTCACCACAGGCAGAAAATTTGTTACCGAATGGCTGCAAAGGGCCTTCAAAAATGGTGATGTGGCAGGTCTTACAATAGATGTAGTTGGCTTGAAGGCTTATAGCGACTTAACTGTTGCCTCTGGAGCAAATATTACCGCTACTGGCAAGGATACTGCTGGAGAGGGGGCTCGCTCCGCCTTAAATCTGCAGTCAATTAGTAATGTGGTTGTATCTCAAGGGGCAGTGGGCAATACTACGGGCGAGAATAAACGCTATTTTGGTGCGGGTGTTTTGATTTCCACACTAGAAAATGATGCTAAGCTGAATGTTAATGGCGGAGCCAGCTTAACAACAACGGATAAAGAGGGCTCTATTACTACAGCAGCCAATGCTAAAACCTCAACAGATTTAAGAGCCCTGGCTGCGCCTAACAATACCAGTATGCCAGAGACTGCCTATGTAACTGTCTCTCTCAATCTTAATGATGGACATACTAAGTCTGAAGTAAATATTGCCAAGAATGCTAAGCTGAATGCGGCCAAGGATGTTAATCTTTTGGCCAACACGAGCCTGAGCACCAGCAATCTTTCCTTGATTACTAACGCTCAGGATGTCTATGTTTCTACCTCCATGCTTTATATGGATATGGAAAGCTCGGCTGATGTGAACGTTGACGGCCTTATCACTGCCGGCAATGCCGTGAAGCTGGATGCCAAGAATACAGATAAAATCTTTACGAAGGCTTCTAATAATACGACGGATGATGGCGCAGCGACCTGGCTGGGCTATTTAGCTAATCCTTCAGGAGGCGACTTTACCAGTCTCACCAATACTGTTATTAATCTGACACGTAATAAGGTTAATGAAAAGTGGGGCTGGCTGAGCAGTGTTCCAGACCCGGTTTTCAAGTCCAATGGCTGGACCGCAGGTGCTACGATTAATGTCACTCGCTTAAAGAATGAGGCCAATATCAATGTTGGCAATACTGCCAGCATTACTGCTGCTAAGGATATTAATATCAAGGCTTGGCAAGGCTATGATGACCTGTTTT
>JAEDNJ010000012.1 GCA_016302525.1 Phascolarctobacterium sp.
TCATCAGGGAAACGGGTCTCTGCTTCCTTTAATACCTCACGAATCTTGGATACGGTTTCGATAGCGTTCGCATCAGAGGTTAAGGATACAGCAAAAACAACGGAGTCACCGCCATTTAAGCGGGACACAACCATGTCATTACGAGGGCCACGGTTAATTTCAGAAATATCTCTGAGCTTGGTAACCTCGCCATTAACATTGCGGATAATTACATTGCCAAATTCCTCAGGCGTAGTCAAACGACCCCTTGCGGTGGCAGAATAAGCGGTTTCCTGCATATCTGCTGTAGGACGGTTACCTACGGAGCCAACTGCAGCCTGAACGTTTTGGGTTTTGATGGCAGTTACAACATCATCTACGCTGATGCCCAGAGTAGCCATCTTCTCAGGGTTCAGCCATACACGCATAGAATATTCGGGACCAAACTCATCAACCTTAGATACACCCTTTACACGCTTTACAGCATCAATAAAGTTTGCATCGGCATAGGTTCTCAAAAACATACCGTCATAGGTACGGTTAGGAGAGAACAGACCAAAATACATAATAGTTTCGGCAGATTCCTTGGAGGTGGTAATACCATAACCAGAAACCTCTGCGGGCAAGCTAGAATTTGCTTGCGCTACACGGTTCTGTACCTCTACAGAAGCGATATCCGCATTTTTACCTAGGTTGAATTGAACATTCAGCTTATATTGACCAGAGGAAGTGGAAACAGAGGTCATGTCCAGCATATTTTCTACACCATTTACCTTCTGTTCAATAGCCTGCGCAACGGCCTGCTCTACTACGTCTGCAGAAGCACCCACATACATAGTATCAACAGCGATACGCGGCTTGGTAATGTCCGGATATTGAGCGATAGGCAAGCTAAAGCCGGCAATGGTACCCATCAAGGTTATGAGGATAGCCAAAACTATGGCAAAGACCGGACGGTCGATAAAAAACTTAGCCATTGAGCTTACCTCCTATTTTTTAGCCTCATTAGCGGCTACATCCCTAGTGTCCAAATCCTTCTCGGTGATGAGCTGCGGATTTACTAAGGCTTCATTGCGCAGCTTACCAGTGCCCTCAACAACAATGGTCTCGTCACCCTTTAAGCCGCTTTCGATAACAAAGAGACGGTCCACGGGTTGGCCAGTGGTAACCTCAGTCATCTTAACCTTGTTGTCTGCTCCAATAACGAAGACAAACTTCTTGTACAGCATTTCTACGATAGAGCGCTGCGGTACTAAAATAGCATCCTTTTTCACACCGCCAACAGCATTGATATGAGCAAACATACCCGGCAGCAAGCGACGCTCAGGATTGTCAAATTGAGCCTTAATGGTAACAGTGCCAGTGTTATTGGTAATGCCACGATTGACCTCGATAACACGGCCCACCTTATCATAGGTGCTGCCATCAGAAAGAACTAATCTTAAATTATCCAAAGCAGCCTTGCCTTCATTAGCAGCAGTAATTCTCAGATACTCTGGCTCGGAAACGCTGAACTTGGTATTAACAGGATTAGTATCACTCATTTTTGTCAAAATAGTCTGGCCCTGGTTAACATAGTTGCCAACTTCCAGGGCAGCAGTGTCTGTGCGGCCATCAAAGGGAGCACGCACACTGGTATCGCCCATGTTGATTTCGGCATTAATCAGGGCAGCTCTGGTTTGCTCCTTCAGAGTTTGCGCATTTTCATAAACCTGCTTAGAAATAGCGTTTTGCTTGTAAAGTGTAGCATAACGCTCTGCATCAGCAGCGGCCATATTATAGCTTGCTCTGGCATTAATTAGCTGAGCCTCGTAGGCACGGGCATCAATCTTATACAACACCTGACCAGCCTTAACAGTGTCGCCGCCCTTGAAATACTTGCCAGTGATTTGACCTGTAACATTAGGTCTCAGCTCCATTTCACGGTTAGCTTCAATAAAACCAGTATATTGGTAAACCACAGGCGTATCTCTCTTAATAACCTTCATAGACTTAACCAGAGTTGCTTGCGCACCCTGCTTTTGTTGTTGTTCGCCCTTGCTGCAGCCAGCTAAAGCGCCTACGCAGACAACAACCATTGCTGCTGCCAAAGCCTGCTTAGCATGACGAGAGCGGAAAAAACTAAACATATTTATTACCTCCTTCACGGCTAAAAATCTTGTAATTTGCAACGCTACTATTATAATGTAAACCCCAGCAGAAAATCAAGCTTCAAAAAACCAGATTACAGCCGTTTTTCGTGTAAAAGCTTCTATTTACTTTGTTTTACTGCAAAACTGACTGGTCAGTCAGTTTTTTTACATATTTAGCGACTATTTCTTATTTCTCTGTAGGAGCTGGCTTTTGCTCAGACTTAGGCTGTTCTTGTTCCGCCTTTTCTTCCTCTGGCATAAAGCGTTTGTCCTTAATATAGGGCTTGAGGCTCTTTAAGGCAAAGGAAGCAGCCTCTGCACTACCAGCAATATTCTTCATCAGCACTAAATCATTGCCACGCAAATACCATTCATCTGTTAATTTAGCATCCAAGCTAAGCTTTTTATTGTTATTCAGCTCATTGAGCAGCTTCACGAGACCCTTGCCCTTAAGATTCAGCAGGTCCTTAAGCTCATACTTTTGCTTCTCGCCGGGAAGAAAGCTGATGTTGTGGCGCACAAAGCTCTCCTTACCCGAAATCAACTGCACCGTCAGCAGCTTTTTATCGGCCCTGAGCACATTAAAGGCTAAATCAGCCTTGCCCTGAAGAAAGCTCTCGATATAGCTCTCTGCCTCTTGCAGGAGCGTAGCGTTCCACGCACCCTCTAGCTCCACCTGCTCATTGAGCATGAACTGCGGATAGGTAGCCTCACCCGTAGGAGCCACCATTTTGACAGGGTAAATCATACCGCCCTGAAAAAGCACACCATTATTAATAGTGTTCTTTTTGTTGACGACATCAGCCTTCATAATCGTCAGCCCATCCTGGCGCCACAGCCTTTGTGGCAGAGCCTGCCCCTCTTTTTTCAGAGGAAGCTTATTATTTTCTAGGCCAGCGCTAGCTTTCTTCCTATTACTAAGAGATGCGTTTGCTTTGCTGTCCTGGGTATACTCAAGCTTGTTTTGCTTACTGTTAGTCTGCTCTTTTGCAGAAGCTGTTGACTTCCTATGCTTCAGCTCAGACTTATTCCTTGGCGCTTGCTTCAAGTCAGACTTATCATTTTCTTGTGCAGCCTGCTTTAGCTCCGTCTGCTCCTTTTCCTGTGTAGCTTCCTGTTTCTTTTCATCAGCAAGACTTTCTTCTATATCCTCTGTTGGTCCGATATAGCGCCACACAGCGCCCACATCTGCTAAAACCCTCTGGTCCGCAGTAATAATCTGGTTCGTCAGAAATTCGTGCACCCCATCCTTATTCATGTCTAAAACCGAGAGAGAGCTTAAACGGCCAAAGCTTACTCTACGTCGATTCGCAGCCAGGTCCTCAACTAATTTAGGATTGAGCGCAATTTTTAAGAGCTCCTTATCCTTTATCGTCTGCACTCTGAGGGCACTTTCTTCTAAACTAGCAGCACTCACAATGCCAAAGCTGTCCGTTGCCGTAAACAGAGCTTTTATATGGTGCGGATTGTAAATATCCAGCACGCGATATTCGCTATAAGCGCGCCAATCTCCCTGCTTCACGCCTACAAGCAGCTGCTGGGTATCATTAGCCCTTGCCTTGACCTGCACAGCCTTGAGCACGGCCCCATAGCCGCCCTTAATATCGGGCAGATAGCCAGTAATGACACTGCCATCCTTGCGCTTTAAAACTAAGGTTAAATTATTAGCATAGCCGCTTGCCAGCTTATTGCCCCACAGCTGTGCTTTGACAGTGTCGCACTTGTAAAGCAGCTCTGTTTCTGCTAAAAGCGCTTCCTCTGCCTCCGCTGCAGCACTGCAGCCCAGTCCAGCCGTCAGCAGCAGAGCTGCCAGCACAGAGTTTATCTTTTTTCTACTTATTATCATTATTGCATATTGCTCCCTGAGTATGCGTCCCTTTAGCCCAACAAGCTCCTAGCCTGAACGGGTAAAGTAGACCTTCCTACTATATTATTATACTAGACTTCCTCAACCACAGTTTGTAGCACCTGCAACACCCTGGCCTTGGGAATGTCCTTTATTGATTTAATAAGCTCTGGCTTATGCGGATGAGGAAGCTTTTTCTCCATCCAAAGCATATCGAGCCACATATTATTTTTGTAAGCACATTGGCTGCAGGTGCCATTAACATAGTAGCCCTGAGCCTTATGAAAGCCTATACTAGCCTCATTATCTCCGGCAATGCAGGCATAGAGATTCGCTATTCCCTGCAGCAGGAGCAGCTTATCAAGAGCCTTATAAAGAAGCGTGCCAAAGCCCTTGCGCTGTCCCTCTGGCGCAAGATAAATTGTCACCTCGGCGCTCCATTGATAGGCAAAGCGCGCAATAAAGGGATGAGCATAGGCATAGCCAACTGCCACACCATTTTCCTCTATTACCAAATAGGGAAAAGCTGCGCTAATATTTTCTATTCGCTCCCGAAACTCTGCCACTGAGGGTGCCACATATTCAAAGGACACATTGCTCAGCCTGCTATCGGAGCTTTCCACATAGGGACGATATATTGCTAATAATTGTTCAGCATCCTCTGGCTTAGCCAGGCGCAGCTGTACATTATCCATTCCTTCTTCACCTTCTATGCTTTACCTGCACCTCAAACATCCTTTGCCAGGGCAGCGTAAAGCTGTAATTTTCTACCTGCTCACCTAAAAGAGGTTGAGCAACCTTTTTTATTTCCTGGGCAATAGCCAGCTCTGTCCTTGCCAGCTTATCACCCTTAAGTCCGCTATTGGGCCAATATTGGGGCCAAATCAGACTCTGATAAACCTTCATCCTGGCATTGGCCTGATAAGCCCAGTCATCCAGATATCGCTGGTTGAGCAAATATCTGTGCTCCTTCTCAGGCATAGCCTTGCTGAGTAAGCCCTGCGAGAGCGCAAAGCCCAGCGTATTGCCAGAGGTATTCCAGCCACCGTAGGCAGAAAGCTTATAGGCAAGCTCCTTCCTAAAGAGCTCTGGCACCAGAGCATTATCTGCCCCGTTGCCATATTTCACATCTGCCAAAGCAACCCTATAGCCATGGCTCAGCAGCCGCCCTACCTTGCCCACGAAGGCCTTCACCTCAGGCGTTGCTGTGCTCGTATTAGCCGCACTGCCAGCCTCCAGACAACGACCGTCCTTAGGCGTATTGAGAGCAAGCACTAAATCTGCATGGTCGCGCCGCTGCACAGGAAAGCCACCCGCAGCTAAAATGTGCTGCTTGGCGCTTTCGTCAACAGTATTATCTTCATAGGTAGGAATTGTAGCCCTGCCCTTGCCAGCTGCGTAGGTTACATTTACTAAGGGCAGCTCATATTGCAGACGAGTTGCCGCCCTCTGTAAGAGCAGCAGCCCCAGCTGGTCCGCCCCAGCAAAGAAACGAATTCTCTCCTTGGGCAGCTCATGTACCAGCACATCCATAGAGCGAGCCTCTCGATGAGCCTGTGAATAAGGGGCCGTATCATCACGCCCCAAGAGCATATAGTCAAAGTCGCCGCTTTCCACGCCATGCAAAAGCAGCTCCGTAGCCTTGATATTGTTGGCACGACGGCCGTACATATCCTGCAGCACCTCAGGAGGGAGCTCACGCTTAAGCCTTTTCAGCTCCCTACGCTCACCACGATGTAACCGCTTTAGCTCCGCCTTGTCCTCTAGAGCGCCCAGGCGAAACAGCTTCGGTCCCCATTGGCTATAGTAGGCAGGCTCTACGGGAGCACCGCTAGCCTTGGGCGAGCGCATAATCGTAGCAAAGATATAGATTTTTTGGTTGTGCGCCGAGCTTTTCAGCCTCAGCAATCTTTCGGCTCTTGCTTCTAAAATATTAAAGGGAAGCTCATGGGTACGCGAGCTGACCAAGCCGCCATAGAGCAGAGCATCAGAGGAAGCCACTATGGCCGTAGAGGTCCTGCTCTCCGCCTCTAGCCAGTCCATGAGCTTATCAGGCTCACCCTTTTGCTGAGCCCCTGCAATATAGCTTCGAGGGGGAGTTTTCACATCCCAGCCAGCAGCCCGCATGGTTTCCACAGTATAATCCAGGCAGACAGGTCTGTCATCTAAGGGCACATATAAAAGCGTACCCTGCGCAGCCCAGACTGGCGTGCTTATTCCTAATAGAAAACCTAATACTAAGCTATGTAAGGCCTTCATTTACCTCACCTCAAATTCGTTTTTATACCGGTGTATCAGTTTCTTCAATAACAAGCTTGCCCTCTCTAATGAGACGGAGCAGCACATCCACAATCTCGCCATCGAGCTGGGTATTCTTCGCCTTTTCCAGCTCCTGAAGGATGACCTCCTTAGAGAGATGTGGGCGATAAATACGGGTAGAGTTCATAGCATCAAAGGTATCGGCTACAGCGATAATGCGGCCCTCTAAGGGAATATCCTTGCCCATGAGGCCATGACCATAGCCCTTGCCATCGTAACGCTCATGGTGAGTTTTCGCACCAATGGCAATACGCGGGAAGGATGTAATCGTAGCTAAAATCTTGTAGCCATTATCTGTATGCTGCTTCATAACCGCATACTCATCCTCTGTCAAGCGGCTAGGCTTATTCAAAACATCATAGGGCACAATAACCTTGCCTACATCATGCAGCTTACCGATACGATAAATATTTTCTGCCTCATCCTCGCCTAAGCCCATTTCCAGAGCTATGAGCTTGGAATACTCTGCCACACGGTCCGAATGGCCGCTCGTATAATGATCCTTCAGGTCGATGGCCTTAGCAAAGGCATCAATAATCTCATCTAGGAACTTTTCGGTTTCCTTTTGCTTTTTATCCAAGCGCTTAATGCGCTTGCCCGTAGCATTGCGATAGAATAGGAAGAAAATCATACCCACAATGCAGAAAACACCTGTAATGGTACGCGCATAATCCGTCCAGTGGTGCTCCTTAACCAGCGTATAGCTCTCGCTCTTGGCAACAACATTTGTCTGTGGGTCTACAATGCCAATTTTTATGGTATAAGTGCCGCCAGGCAAATTATTATAAACGCAATCCTGATTCTTAAAGCGGCTAAACTTGTGGAAGTTCTTGTCATAGCCCTCTAGCTGTACAGACAAAAAGGCATCATCCAGCTTATTACTGATAATGTAGCCACGGAAGGAAACATTTTCCACCGTGCTAGGTATATAAAGAGTTCTGTAAGCATCAAAGAAATGCTCTACCCCATCCAGCTTGACGCTGGGCACACTTAGCTTCATGCTAGTATCACTCTTAAAGATATCCCGTAAATTAAGCTTGTCTAAGCCATTTTGCAGACAAAGATAGAGATTGCCCTTGTTATCTACATAATTGAAGGAATTAGCTGTCAAAGAGCCGTTGAGTCCCTCTCTAGCCGTCAAAATCTGATTGTACTTACCTTGCTTAAGCAAATCCCGATTAGTAACATAGATGCCCCTGTTACAGGTAATCAGCATATTGCCCTGCTCTGTAAAAATAATATCAAAATTATTGGAGCCCTCAAACTGGGTGACAGACTGAGCCCTGCCATCCTCATAATAGGCCAGGGCGGTGTTAGTTGCAATCCATAGAGTTTTGCCATTGGGGTCCATGGTCATGCGCAGAATGACACCATTTTCCAGGCCCACATGCTCATCAATGGTATCTACAATATTGCCATCACGCAAAACAGTAATACCGCCACCGTCTGTGCCAGCATAGACAGTGCCATTGTGCTCTAAGAGGCACAGCACCTGAGAATTAGCAAGCCCCTCGCCCATGGTAAAATTCCTAAAAGGCTTATCATCCTTGATTAAGGCAAGACCATCACGAGTGCCGGCGTAGATAATGCCGTCCTCATCCTGCAGCGCTACTCTGATACGGTCGCTCACAAGGCCATTAGCAGAGTTAAAGCGGGTAATAGTACCCTTTTCTGTATATTTGATTAAGCCATTAGAGGTATAGGTAGACACCCACAGATTATTTTTCTTGTCCACCAAAAGATGGCGGACACGCTTATTTTTGAGTAGCACTGACAAAGGATGGTCTGGTACAGGCTTGCCGTCCTTCAGTACAAAAAGGCCAGAGTCAGAGGCCACATAGGTTGCCCCCTGATAAATTTGCACTGCGTTGACCACAGCAGGAGCAAGACCAGCATCAGCAAAAAGATTCTTAAAGCGGTTATAAGCCAGCTTTGCCACACCCTGGCGAGAGGAAGCCAGCCAAAGATTATCCTCGTAGTCCACCATAATGGCATCAAGAGAATTATTAAACTTCATACCATTAAAGGCATGAAACCTTTTCTTATCATCAAAATAGCCCAGGCCATCATCTGCTGCCACAAGCAGATTGCCGTTACGCAGCTGCTTTAAATCGTTAATAGAGCGCTTACCCTCTGCAAGAAGCGTATCCTCAATTTTATAGCTGTCTCCGGCAATAGTGACCTTCATGACAATATTCGTGGCATTGGCCAGCCAATAAACATCAGGATAAACACTATCCGCAACGATAGCCGTAGTATTCTTTAAAGGAAAGACTTTTGCAGGGAAAAAGCTTTCCAGCTTATTGCCCTTAAACACAAAAATATCACCCTGCTTCGTAATGCCGGCAATCTTATTTTTGTGTGCCTTAGTCACCTTGCTAATATATGTATTGAGCAGGCGTAAATCCTCAATAGTCGTAGCCTTATTATTCTCAATCAGGCTAAGGCCCTTCGTAGTAGCAACAAAAATTGTACCCTGCTGATTTTGTGTAATAGAACGCACAGTGTTAGAGGCTAGGCCCAGTCCACGATTCCAAAACTCAAACTTACCCTCTTTTTTCAAGGCAATGCCGTTATTATTCGTGCCAACCCACAGTCTGTCCTCGCTGTCTACAAAAAGAGCAGCTACGCTGTAAATACCTGTAGAGCCACTGGGAATGTGATAAAAGTCAGAGCCATCATAACGGGTTAAGCCGCTGTAGCCACCAATCCAGATAAAGCCATCGCCTGTTTGCGCAATGGCGTTAGCCGCATCAGAATTAAGGCCATTAGCCAGGTTAAAAATAACCTCCTTATAGCTATTGGTGTCGTATTGAGCCGCCTCTGCCGGCTTAGTATCCAGCAGAGTGCTGCAGGCTGTGCCTAACAGCAAAGCACATAGCAAAATAGCGTTAAACAGGTTTCTGCAATATGTATGTAAAGCCTTAAAAGTAGATTCAATCACAGCCTTTATACCTCTCTTATGTGCAAATTTTAGAAGAAAAACTTCTAACCCATTATTATTTTAGCACACTTTTCTAAGTATCACAAACAATATTTGCAGGAACAAAGAAAAACCAGCGCAGGTATAAGCCCTGTCAGCTCGCTAGCCCAGCACATAGCTGAATTCACTAACTCTTTCACTATCCTCAGCCTTTCTCACCTCTAGCTTCTTCTCAATATTATCCTCTAGCTCCTTAACATGAGAGATGATACCAATGAGGTAGTTGTTGTCCGAAAGGTCATTCAGCACCCGCAGGGCCAGCCCCAGGGATTCACTATCAAGCGAGCCAAAGCCCTCGTCAATGAACATGGAATCAAGGCGCACCCCACCGCTAGAGGACTGAATTTCGTCCGCAACAGCCAGCGACAGAGCCAGGGCAGCCGCAAAGGATTCACCGCCAGAAAGCGTATCTACAGGTCGCAGGCTTTCGTTGGTATGGTCCACAACATTAATACCCAGGCCGGTAACCGTATTCGAGCGTGCTTCCTCCAAACGGCGCTTAAATTCATATTGCCCGTCTGTCATCAGCATGAGCTTATCGTGAGCGCGAGCGAGGATTTTTTCCAGATAGGCCTGCTGTACAAAAATCTCTAGTGACTTATTCGTCTTGCCAGGCAATTTGCCGTTGACCAGCTTAGCGAGCCTTTCCCAGGCAGCAGCCTTGTGAGCAGCCTGCTCCAGCTCCTGGGTTTTATGAGCGCATTGCGCATAGATAGCACGATTCTGCTCTAGCTCGGTGTGCAGCTGCAGCCATTTAGCGTTAGCCACTTCTGCCGCTGCCTCGGCCTCAGCCCCTAGCTGAGCCAAAGTATCTGCCGCTTCCGTTTCTAAGCCTGCTGCCATCAGCTCTCTAAGGGCTTCCTCTAGCCCATTGCGCTTCGTCAGGCGCTCCTGATAGCCCTCCTTGAGCAGCGCATAGCCTTCCTCAGTCGTAGTTTTGGCTGTGATGAGATCCTGCTTCTGCTTGTTTAGCTCCCTTTGCTGGCCTTGAATATCTGTAAGGCTGAGCTCGCCTACAAGGGCCCTTAGCTCCTGCACAGTTTTGCTAAGCTCAGTCAATGTGCCCTCTAGTCTGCCGCTTTCAACAGTGTTGGCGAGCAGCTTTTCCTGAGCAGCCTGCTTTTGTGCTTCCTGCTCTGTGCTCGCCTTTAGCAGAGCCTCCTTGCGGACAAGGCGTTTGTTATTTTGCTCTACCTTGGCTGCGTGGCTCAAGAGCTCTTGAGCATAAAAGTCTAATACCTCACTTGCATAGGCTGGCAGTACTTCATCAGTTTCTGGCAAAGCCTTTTGCAGCTCTTGATAGGCTTCATTCGTAGCCACGACCTCAGAGGCTGGCTCTAAAATAGTCTGGCGCAAGGCCTTGACCGCCATAGCAGCCTGTCCCTTAAGAGTGCTCAAATCCTTAGCCAGTGAGCCCTTGTTATCCTCTAGCCTTTGCAGCTCTTTTTGCAGCTTGTCCAGCTGAGCCTGTCTTTGGGGTAGCTGCTCGAAAAGCTCTCTCGTTTGCTTACCCTGTACCGTTAGCTCGGTTTTGAGCGCTGTGTGCTGCTCCTTTTCCTTGTCTGCTCGCTCCTTAATTGCTGCTAAAGCTGTCAGCCCATAAAGCTGGCTAGCCTCCCTTTGCAGCTCAGCTAGCAGCTCTGCTTCCTTCGTCTGCTGAGCCTGCGCCTCTGCCCCAGCTAAATGAGCCGCTGTTTTCAATGTGTCCAGCTTTGCCTTAGCGGCCTCAACATCAGCCTCACGCAGCTCCTTGTGTAGGGGCTGAGCCTTGTGGGGATGGTGCGTACTGCCGCACACAGGGCAGGCTGTCCCTTCCTCTAGCTCCAAGGCCCACAGTCCCGCTAAGGAATCCTTGTAGATTTGCTCTAAACGCTTAGCATGGCTGTCCTGCTGCAGCATTTTCTCAAAGGCGCAGTTATAAGCTGTTTTAGCTGCCTGAGTTTCCGCAAGAGCTTTTTCATACTTAGTGCATTGTGCTAACACTACCTCGGCATTTTTCAAGGCCGTTTCACAATCTCGATATTGATTGCGCAAATTAGCTAGGCTTAGCTCAGCTGCCTTGGCATCTTCCACAAGCTCTGTCTGCTTTAGCACTGCCTGCTCTGCCTGTGCCAGCTCAGTAGTCAGCTTTCCTTCCTTTTGCACCAGCCTAGCGCTTTCCTTTTCCAGGTCTGCTAGCGCTTGGATAGACTTTGCCAAGATATTACGCTGATTTTCCAGCTCCCTGCCAGTGCGCTCTAGCTCGGAGCTGGGAATAAGCTCGTCCTCTAAAGCCTTTAGGCTCTGGGCATTGGCCTTTAGCTTAGCCTCGCACTGGCCTATATTGCCCTGTAGCTCGACGTTATCCTGCGCAAGCTGTTCTAGCTTTTGCTGTCCCTGCTTTTCTTGTTGCTCGGCCTCGCCCAGCTTTTCCACATTGGCTTTTTGACTGTCCAGCACGGCTAATTCTCTGGAAAAGCGTTCCAGCTCGCCTGTATAAGCTGCGTTAAGCCGCTCTAGCTCGGCCTTGGCTGCTGCTAAGGGCTCTGCTGCACTCTCTAGCTGCTTGGTGAGGCTGGCTATATCCTCCTGTAGCTTCCTTTGCTGCTCGGCCCTAGTGCTGCGCGCTGCGTAGTCCTTGGCTAATGCCTGTTGCGCTTCTTTTTCTGACAAATAAGCAGCCAGCTGCCCTTCCTGGTGCTCAATAATGGCCACTAAGAGCTCAATAGTATCCTTAAATCTATCACTAAAATCTGCTTCCTTATAGCCCGTAAAGGCAGCCGCAGCCTCAAAGTCAGCTGGACAGACAATTTGCTTAAGTCTTTCCACGAATTTGAGCCGTTCCTCGTTGTTATGTGCTTTGAGCTGGGCACTTTTGAGCTCAAAGTCCCTTTCATAGGCGGCATAGCGACTAGTGTTAAAGATTTTTTGGAAGATGGCTCGCTTTTCGTCATTATTAGCCTTTAAGAGCTTTTTGAAATCGCCCTGCACCAGCATAATAATCTGGGTGAACTGGTCGAAGGTGAGCTTAATGATGTCGTTTTCAATAGCTTCATTAAGCGCCTTCGTCTTGCCTGTATAGATTTTGGGCTCACAGCCAGCCTGATACTCGGTAATCTCAACGCTTTCGCTCTTGTCAAGATTCCTGCTCCGAGTGCGCTTCACTGTAAAGGATCTCTTAATCACAAAGCGCTTCTCGCCATACTGAAAGGCAAATTCAACAAAGGTTTCGCCTTCCTCCGGCGCATATTTAGAGCGCACGCTGTCTCTGCCCAGGCCGTTGCTCTTTTTGCCATAGAGGGCAAAGGTAATACCGTCAAAAATCGTGCTTTTGCCGGCTCCCTTAGGACCGGTGATGACATAAAGACCCTTTGGCCCAAATTTCGTAAAGTCAATAACATTGTCCTCGCCCACATAGGAGCAGAAGTTGCACAGGGTTAATTTTAAGGGCTTCACTTTCCTACACCTGGTCCTTTCCTAGAATTTCCAGAGCCAGCTTTTCATCCTCAGCAGACATTTCTTCGCCAAACTGCTCCTTATAAAGAGCCTTTAAATAGTCCATTGGGCTCAGACTTGCTTCGCTCTCTAGCTCTGTATAGTCTACATCAATACTCCTGTCGATAGCCTCGTACTTTAAATTCAGCACGTGCCTATAGTGAGCGCTCAAACGCCTTTGTGCGTTTTCCTGATAATCCTTATCTGTCAAAATAAAGCGGAAATAATCCTTAGCTGCGGCAAATTTAGCTATGGTCTCTTCCTTAAGCAGCTCATCAAGCTTGCCTCGCACGGTTACAAGCTCTCTTAAAGGATAGAGAGGCACTTCTTTAAGGACGGGCTCAGTGCCCTTAGCGCCCAGCTCAACCACGGTAAGGCTCTTGTGGCTCTGGTTGCCAGTCCAGCAATCCTTCTCAAGGTCATAAATAGCAGTTTCGTCAAAGGAATACTTAAGGGGCGTACCAGAATAGCGCAGGCTGTGAGAGCCGCTGACAGCGTTATGGGGCGTATGCAGATGACCCAGGGCCACATAGTCAAAGCCGGCAAAGAGCTCTGCTTCAAGGCCTATGAGACCGCCTACAGGGCGTTTAGCAATGTCATTAACCCTCGCCCCTTGAATAAACTGGTGGGTGACAAGGATATTACGCTCGTTATAATCAATCCCTGCGTGCTGTAGGGCCAAGCTGACAGCATCGCTCAGGCTTTGGATAGTGGCCTTTTCCTCATCCGTATACTGTGCTGCGGCACGGGCAAAGGAAGCCTTCATATAGGGCAAAAGATAAATATTGCAGCTGCCAGATTCATCCTGCAGGCTGTACTTATACAGCTGAGCATTGGTTTTCGAGGCGACAAAAACCCTGCTCTCTGCTAAAACACCGCTGCACATATTCAAAAGCTCCACAGGGTCGTGGTTGCCACTGATGATATACAGGGGAATTCCTTCCTTATAGATAGCGCCGACTAGCCAATCATAGAGGGACTTGGCGCTGTCCTGTGGCTGGCTCGTGTCGAAAATATCGCCGGCAATAACCACAGCATTAGGGGACTCCTCGCGAATACAGCGGACAATTTGCTTTAAGATGAAGGCCTGATCCTCGTATAGGTCCTTTTTATGTAATTTGATTCCTAAATGTAAATCGGATAAATGCACTATTTTCATGGGCTCTGCCTCCCTTAGCTTGCTTACTTTAAAAAGCCTTGTCTAGCACAAGGTCAACCTTCTTTAGTGCTAGCGCCAGCCTTATATATACTATATATATTATATCAGTTCTAACCTGCCTCTGCTGAGATTTTGCAGCAGAAGCAGCATATTTTTTCTTTTAGGCCCTCTGAGCATAGTTTTAGCTTCAATATTGATAAAAGCTCTTGCTAGATAGATTATATATATGCTATACTAACAATGGAATTCTGTATTATTAAAAAATAAAATCCTATAAATTTGGAAATATAGTTTATCAATCCATGAGATAAGCAGCCTTTGGCAAAAAAAGCCTGCCAAGAACTGGATTGTTGCTCTAAAGGACGTTTCCGAAAGGCTGGTTTGTCATTTATGAAAACTAAATTTAAGAGCTTGCTCCTTTTTCTGTTGGTGGGTATTCTCGTCTGCGTGGGAGGATTAGCGTATTTTCGCTTTGCTACAAGGATGATTCGCGAGGAAAGCAATCGCCATTTAACAGAAATTTATGTGCAGGTCAACAATTCCCTGCGGGATATTGTCCAAGAAAAATGGAATATTTTGGATGTCTGGAAGCAGTATTTCAGTCGTGAAAAGGATGAGCAGGCCATCAGGAGCTTTATTGTCAAGCAAAAGCAGGTGATGGGCTTTACGGCATTTTATTTTATAGCGCCTAATGGTGAGTTTTGCACTTCCGCTGGACAAAGGGGATATCTGAGCTTTAATAAACAGCTGCAAAGGCTGAACGAAGAAAATATAAATATCGTTTTGGATGTAGCTATGCCAGATAGGGATTTGAAAATCTTTGCTATTCCTGCAGCTGGTAATTATCAGGGCTTTAGCTATACTGCTATTGCCTTGGGTTATACAGACGAGGACATGGTCAGCTCGCTCAACAACACTGCTTTTGAGGGTGAAGCGGATAATTTCGTTATTGACCGTGACGGGCGCGTTTCCGTTGCCCATTTGAGCACTCTTAAAAGGGTTTATAATTTCTATGCTTATCTTGAAAACCTGCCAGGTCTGAGCAAGGAGGAAAAGCAAAGTCTGCACGAGGCTATAGCCACAAAACAAACTGGTGTTGTGATTATTAATAAGGACGGTGTAGATAATTATTTGCTGCATATGCCCACTAATTACAGTGACGGTATGCTCATTGGTATCATTCCCGTGAGCATTGTCAATGCCAGCATGAATAAGCTACAGGCCCTGACCAGCTTTGTGTTCGTCGTTCTAGCCTTGCTCCTGGCTGGCTCCTATATCACTTATTTGAATTATCATAATAAGCAGGTGCTGTCGGAAAAGGATCGCGCTATTTTGTTCAGGGAGCAGCTTTTTAGCACTATGTCGGATAATATTGATGATGCCTTTATGGTGCTAGACTGCAGGACTATGCAGATAGAATTCTTGAGCAGCAATATTGCCCGCCTTGTGGGCAGGACTGTGCCAGAGGGTGCTGTACATAGGCATTTTTATGGTGATGAGCACGATTTCTTTGATGTTTATAAACATATCGTGAATAATCCTGATGAGGCGAGAATTGAGTGGGATAAGGAGTATATCAATCCTACGACTGGCGCTAAGCAGTGGTTTCACCTCTTGATTTATCAGGGCGAAATCTTAGCGCAGAAAAAGTATATTGTCGTAATGTCGGAGCGTACCAAGGAAAATTCCCTCAATGCTACGCTGAGCGATGCCCTAAGCATAGCTAGGAGCGCTAATAGGGCCAAGAGTAATTTCCTTGCCAATATGAGCCACGACATTCGTACACCTATGAATGCCATTATCGGCTTTGCTGGCTTAATCAAGGATAATTATCAGGATGCCGAGAAGGTGTCCAGCTTTGTAGAGAAGATTAACTATTCTAGCCGCCATTTGCTGAATTTAATTAACGATATTTTGGAAATGAGCAAGATTGAAAAGGGAACGACTGAGCTCAAGCCGGAAAAAATCAGCCTTGAGGAGATTGGCGAAGAGCTAAGCAGTATTATTGGCCCACAGGCAGAGAGCAAGGAGCAGGAGTTCAAGCTGGAATACAGGGGTGTGCTGCCCCATGCTGTCTTTGCAGATAAGCTGCGGCTGAATCAGGTGCTGCTCAATCTGCTGAGCAATGCTGTAAAGTATACGCCCAGCGGTGGTCATATTAAGATGCTGATTGAGGGCTCGCCTGGCACAAACGAGAGCCTTTGCCGCCTGCGCTTTGTTGTACAGGACGATGGCTTTGGCATGAGTGAGGACTTCCAGGAGCAGATATTCTCGCCCTTCTCTCGTGAGTACAACGATAAAACTCGCAATATTCAGGGCACTGGCCTGGGTATGGCAATCGTTAAAAATATTGTCGAGCTTTTAGGTGGTACGATTAGTCTGGTAAGTAAGCTGGGTGAGGGCTCCACCTTTACCGTAGAGCTACAGCTGGCTATTGCCCAAATGGCTGCCAAAACAGTTCAAGTAGAGCCTGCAAGTGCTGCCGAGAAGTTAGAGCCTGCAAAATCGCCTTTGGCTGGACTTCATATTCTGGTTGCCGAGGATAATGTTATCAATGCCGAAATCCTTGAGCTGCTGCTAGAGGAAGAAGGAGCAACCTGTGTCATCTGCGAAAACGGCGTTGCGGTTACAGAACGCTTTGAAGAGAGTGCTGCGGGCGAGTTCGACCTTATCTTTATGGATGTGCAGATGCCCGTTATGGATGGCTATACGGCGACGAGATTCATTCGCGCCAGCACCCATCCGGATGCAGAAGTTATCCCCATTGTGGCTATGACGGCCAACGCCTTTGCCGAGGATGAGCAGGAGGCGCTGCGCTCTGGCATGAGCGCCCACACCGCTAAGCCTGTAGACATGGTGAAGGTGCGAGCAATCGTAGCTAAGCTCTTAGCGGCTAAGCAACAATAACCAAGCTGAAAGCTTTAGGCCTTTCAGCAAAGGAGGCTTATATGGCATATAAATCGCTTGTGCCCGGTCTGACGATTGAGGACCCACGGGCAGACAGAAAAAAAGCTGTGTGTATCGATAGGTATTACATAGGGGAGCAGGCTGTCTATATCACGAATTTCCCGCACGATAGATACATACCCTATGCCGCTGTGCAAAGGGTGTGGTATCAGGCTTCGCAGCATAATGTGGCCTGTGGCTGCGGCAAGGGGCTGGCTGTCTTTGTTGTGTGTGTGCGCTATGAGGATGGTTCAGAAGAGCCCAGGCTACAGAAGTATATGCTGGAAACCCAGGCTGAGGCCGAGGAAATGGTCAAGCTCATCAGCTCCCGTTGTCCTAATCTATAAGAGAAAGCTCCATCATGCGATAAAGTGGAGGGGCTTTTGTAAAGGAGAATTACTATGAATCACAATTTTAGACTGCCCTTTAGCGGCAAACTTATTCCTATTCTGGTAGCTGGCTGGATGGCCTTTTCGGTTATTTCCTCTGGAGCTACCATTATCGATACGGGCGAGCGTGGCGTTGTCCTGCGCCTGGGCAAACTGGTGGAGCAGCCTTTAGAGGAGGGCTTTCACATTGTCATCCCTGTTATCGACCAGGTTATTAAAATGTCTACCCGCGATAACCCCAGCTCTATCGAAACAGAGGTTTCCTCTGCCGATATGCAAACCATTAAGGTAAAGATGACCCTGATTTACGCCCTCGAACCCAACAGCGTAGGCACAGTTTACCAAAAATACAGAACCAACATTGACAAAATTCTTGTTAAGCCTACCCTGCTGGAAATTACTAACTCCGTTATCGCCAACTATCCTATTGAGCAGTTTGTCGAAAAACGCTCGGAAATCTCTCAAAGGATTAGTGATGCCTTTGTTGCGAAAACCAAGAACACCGGCATTATGGTAAAGAGCCTGCTCATCACTGAGCATGATTTTTCGGATGAATACAACAAGGCTATTGAAGGCAAAAAGGT
>JAEDNJ010000163.1 GCA_016302525.1 Phascolarctobacterium sp.
CTCCTGACCCCCTGCTTGCAAGGCAGGTGCTCTCCCAGCTGAGCTACGCCCCCATATATTAGTATTTTTGGTGGGCCCAGTAGGGCTCGAACCTACGACCAACCGGTTATGAGCCGGGGGCTCTACCAACTGAGCTATAGGCCCAGGAACCAAATCAACTAACAGTGATAATTTTACTATATCGCTAAGGTTTTGTCAACATTTATTTCACAATCAGCACTGGAACATCTGCGTACTGCGAAACCTTGGAGCTAACACTACCCAGGAAGAACTCCGCAATGCCAGACAAACCACGGCTACCCAAAACAATAGCCTCTGCCTTAACCTTTTTTGCCAGGGATAGAATACGCTCGGAGGGATGACCTACCTCTACACAGTAGTCAACCTTATACTTATAGCTAATTAAACGCTCGGCAGCCATTTGCAGGACCTTATCGCCCACCTTCTCCAGCTCACTATTGCCATCGCTAATAGTTTTGCTATCCAAAGGCACAGACAACAGAGAAGCGTTGTTATAGGGTTGAATAACCGTTACAACAATAAGATTTGCTTCAAACTTTTCTCCAATAGCTACAGCCTGCTCTAAGGCTCTCCAAGATCCCTCGCTACCATCAACAGGAACTAAAATTTTGCTATACATACTTATTCACCTCACAAACAAATTACTCTAAAAAATCCTTTAAGCGTTTGCTTCTGCTAGGATGTCTCAGCTTACGCAAAGCCTTGGCTTCAATCTGACGGATACGCTCACGCGTAACGCCAAAATGCTGGCCCACCTCCTCTAAGGTTCTTGAACGGCCATCATCTAAGCCAAAGCGCAGCTCCAGCACCTTCTTTTCACGGTCGGTCAGAGTTGTCAAAACCTCCTCTAGCTGCTCTCTCAGCAAGGTAAAGGAAGCCGCATCCGCGGGAGCTGGTGCATCATGGTCCTCAATGAAATCACCCAGATGAGAATCCTCTTCCTCACCGATAGGGGTTTCCAGAGAAACAGGCTCTTGGGCAATCTTCATAATCTCACGCACACGCTCGACAGAAGTATCCATTTCCTTGGCTATTTCTTCAGGCATGGGCTCACGGCCTAACTCCTGCAACAGCTGACGCGATACACGAATCAATTTATTAATAGTTTCAACCATGTGTACAGGAATACGAATGGTTCTCGCTTGGTCGGCAATAGCACGGGTTATAGCCTGACGAATCCACCAGGTTGCATAAGTACTAAACTTAAACCCCTTATTATAGTCAAACTTTTCTACAGCCTTAATCAAGCCCAGATTACCCTCCTGAATTAAATCCAGGAACAGCATTCCACGGCCAACATAGCGCTTTGCAATGCTTACAACTAGACGCAGATTTGCCTCAGACAGACATTTTTTTGCTTCACTGCCTTGAATAGCCACCTGTAGCAGCAGCTTCCTGTAAGCCCTCACATGGGCCATAATAGCTTCTCTATGCTCTTCTGCTTGGCCATCAGCTAAACGCTTTTGGCACTCACTCAGTAGAGCTCTTAACGGATATAGATTATGGATTTCCTGCTCACTCGTAGCGCAATCCACTACTAAGCGGTCACATTCGGGAATATAGCACTGATGGTCTAACATCATTCTTTGCAGATGTAAGCGCTCATCACGAGTAAACTCTAAAATCAAATCCTGATAATCTGTAACCTTAAAGGGATTGCCCTCTGCCTGATGAGCCTCAATAAGATCCAGCACATCATAAACAGAGCGCATTCTGGTCATCTTTTCTTCGCCCTGCATCAGGTCGGCAATTTTAGCAACAAGCTCCTCTGTAGGAGCATCAGCCTCAAATGGTGACTGCTCTAAAGCATTAATCCGAGCTGCCACAATTCTTTTTGCCTGCCTATGTCGTTCGTTGTTTTCTGGAACACTTACTCGACTAGCTTCACGGATAATCTCAGCCTGGCGACCCTTGTCCATACGCTTAGCAAGCTTAACCTCGTCTTCACCTACTAAGAGAGGCACACGACCAATTTCCTTAAGGTACATACGCACTGGGTCATCAATGCTAATGCCCTCAGGAACAGTCAGGTTAGCTAATTCAGCTTCGTTGATTTCGCCTATTTCTTCGGAGGCATCAACAATGCTTTCCTCATTAATAGGAATGATTTCATCAATATCATCAATATCCAGGTTTGTGTCATCAACAAAGTCTATGTTCTTCTTACCCAGAACATCATATATCTGCTCAATTTCCTCTGGGGTAATATTTTCCATACCTGGAATACCCAGGACATCACTATAGGTAAGAACACCATTTTGACTCTTACCCTTTTGCACCAGCTCGTTTAGCTGTTCTTCTGTTAATAACCTGGTATTATTCTCCATAGTGTCCCCTCCCTTCATTTTTTGTTCAATTTCCATAGAGTTTTCTAATTTCATTCTTTAACCTTTGGCTTTCTAACAACTCATCCTTTAAGCGAGGATCTTGATTTTTGCTATACTCGAGAGCTAAGGCCTCATGGCGCGCATATTCTCTCTCAAGATAATTACTTTTTATATTTCTTAAGCAATCATTCAAGGTTCTTTCCACTTCAGCAGACTCAATTCTTATGGCCAGTATTCCAGCCAAGGCCGACACTGCCTCAGGATCTAAGGAATCACCTAGTTTGTTATAATCCACTTCACCCAGCTGATGCTGGTGCACAAAGGCTTCATATATCCTTGCGTAGGCAGCTTGGGAAAATCCTGCTTGTGCCAAAATTTCCTGACAAGAGTCCAAATACTCTGGGGATCCAAGTATCACAGCCAGCAGCATCTTTTCAGCCTGTTCCTGAGCACTAGAAACCTCTGTCCTTGGCACAGCCACAGGGGCTTGCCTATAGCCGCGCCCTCGCCTTGCAGCCTGATGATATTCTCTAGTAATCAGCCCTTCGTCTATAGTTAGCCTCTGAGCAACCTTACTGATGTAAGCAGCAGCCTCGATTTCGCTTTGACACTCTAATAGGAATGGTACTATATTCGACACCACTTGAGCTTTTCCTGCAAAATCTGTAATATTATTTTGCCTAATTGTTTCTTCAATGAGAAAATCCATTCCTACAAGAGCCTGCTGCAAAACCTCTAGAAAGGCTTCCTTGCCATGCTGACGCACAAATTCGTCAGGATCCTTGCCGTCGGGAACAGCTGCTATCCGCACCCTTAAGCCTTCCTTGGCAGCAATACCCACGGCACGCATAGAAGCCATACGCCCAGCTCTATCACTATCATAGCAAAAGATTACATCCTCACAAACTCTGCGCAGCAGCTTGGCCTGTTCCTGCGCAAAGGCAGTTCCCATAGAAGCCACAACGTTATTAATACCTGCAGCGTGAAGACTAATAGCATCCATATAGCCCTCTACAACCACGGCCAGCTTTTGCTCCTTGATAGCCTTGCTAGCTATGTCATAGCCAAACAAGATCTTTCGCTTATTAAACCACGGAGTTTCGCCTGTATTTAAATACTTTGGCTCTCCTTTGTCAATAACACGACCACCAAAGCCGACAACCTTTCCCCGTGCATCTTTAATAGGTATCATGACCCTGTCACGAAACTTATCATAGTAGCCTTGTTTTTTCCCTGGCAAAACCAGACCAGCAGCCT